>JAZSPY010000005.1:0-14575 GCA_045537705.1 Clostridia bacterium | reverse complement strand
TTCTTTTTGTGCAAGTTTAAGAATTTTTTCTTTTTCTTTTTCTAACTGTTGCTTTTCTTTTTCTAATTTTTGTTTTTGAATTTCAATATCGTTTTTAATCTGTTGTGCTTCCGTCTTTTTTGCCTGAGCCGATGCCCTGTATTCTTCAGCATTTGTAAGCACTTTATCAAGTTTACGCTTATCTTCATCAACGTAACTTCTTGCCCTGTCAATCAAAAACTTTTCAAGCCCAAGTTTTTGTGAAATTAAAAACGCATTACTGTTGCCGGGAACACCTACCATAAGCTTATAGGTGGGTTGTAGTGACTGCACATCAAACTCAACGGAAGCGTTTTCAGAGCCAACGTGAGATAATGAGTATGCTTTTAATTCGGCATAATGGCTTGTAACAACCGTTCTGATTCGTTTGCGCCTTAATTCTTCCAAGATACTCATAGCCAAAGCGGCGCCTTCGGTTGGATCGGTGCCTGCGCCTAATTCATCTAATAAAACCAATGAATTGGGAGTAATGTTTTTAAAAATCTCTGCAATGTTTTTCATATGAGATGAAAAAGTTGAAAGGCTTTGCTGAATGCTTTGCTCATCACCGATATCTGCAAAAATATTATCAAAAACAGGAAGTTCAGTACCCATTTCAGCAGGGATATTAAGCCCCGATTGTGCCATCAGACAAAACAGACCGATAGTTTTTAAAGAAACAGTTTTTCCGCCTGTATTTGGGCCTGTAATTAAAAGCTGAGTAAATTCTTTGCCTAACCAAACGTTTATGGGAACAACCTTATCCTTTTTTAACAAGGGATGCCTTCCCTCTTTAATATACACGTAACCCTTTTTATTGATTTTTGGGGTAATACCGTTCATATCAACGCTTAACTTTGCCTTTGCAAAAGCAAAATCAAGTTTTGCAAGTAATTGATAATTACTTTCAAGATTTTTATATTCAATATGAAGATTTTTAGAATAATCCTGTAAAATGCGTATTATCTCATCACGTTCATCAAGTTTTAACTGGCGAATGGTATTATTTATTTCAACAACCGCCATTGGTTCAATAAAAATAGTTGCACCGCTTGTTGACTGATCGTGAACAATTCCAGGTACCCTGCCTTTATGGGCGGCAACAACCGGAAGAACGTATCTATCGTTACGAATAGTTATAATACCTTCTTGTAAAACACCATCTTTATTTAAAGAACGAACAAGACTGTTAAGCCTATCTTTTATGCTTTCGCTTTGAATACGGATTTGCCTTCTGATAGATGCTAATTTGCCGCTGGCTGAATCGGCAATTTCTTCATCGCTGATAATATCGTTAAAAATTGATTGCTCAATATCCTTATAAGGAACAAGCAATCTTGCAAGTTCTTTTAGGGAATTATCATCTTCTTCGTTAATTTCAGTAATACCTGATCTTGCCACTCTAACAGCTTGCAAAAATGATGCTATCTTTAAAAGTTCACCCATTGAAAGAAGCGCTTCAACTCTTATACGTTCTAAGATATCAAAAACATCATTATATTTATTGATTGGTGAAGAACCTTTTTTAGCAATAATTTTTACCGCTTCTGCCGTTTGCGCCAAATTAAAAATAATATCATCATAATTTGCGCTTGGTCTTAAAGCAGAAACAAGATCCTTGCCGGCCTTTGATGAAGTATATTTCTTAAGGATTTCTTTAATTTTATCAAATTCTAATATGTTTTGGGTTTTTTCGTTCATTTTCTACATCCAATCGCCTTTTATATAACATATTTTAACCTAAAAAACATTATCTTGCAATAGATTTGTTTATATAGTATAATTAAATATATAAAAATTATAGTGCAATTTTTTGCGTTTTGGTGTATAATATATTTTAAGTAGACACATTTGGGGCGGAGGTTTTATATGAGCAATTACAAACCCATTAAAATCAAAAGAAAAAATCGCGCAAATTCTTTAATGATACGGTCTATTTTATTTAGAATCTTACCCATCATTCTTGTTGTTGTTATTTGTATTTGCGGGTTTTCTATTTTTAATAAAAGAATCAGTGAAGTTATAGCAGAATATAAACACAGTGTTCTTGCTGACAGAGGCTCCATTGATGATCCTTCACTTGATAGTTATAATCCTATTAATATTGATTGGAGTAAAATTTATTCTTCAATTGACGCAAACGGTCTTGATCCCCTTGCACTTTCTCCTTTAGACGCGGTTGACGGTTCACGTCCTTCAAGCGTGTTAGGTTCAACAGAGTTTGAAAAGGCGCTTGGTTACACCAACAAGCAAGCAACATTATGGTCAATTAACAATACTATTAACAGCGATATTACAACCTGGATTTATATGTATGGTCTTGGTATAAATTACCCTGTTGCTGAAGAGAACGGCAAACCTGATTATTATTTAAGGCGCAGTTATGACGGTACGCAATCAACAGCAGGTACGTTGTTTATTTCGCCTTCATGCAGTATTAACCCAATTTCAAGAAACCTTATTATTCACGGGCATAATATGCGTGATGGAACTATGTTTGCAACCCTTACAAACTTTTTAAACGGCACAAAAGCCTTTTATGATTCGCATAAATATATTTTTATAGATACTCTTTACGGAACCTATCGTTACGAGATTTACAGCGTATATAAAACAGTACCCCAGGATATTTATTTGCAATATGATTTTTATTCAAACGCAAACTTTGTGAACTGGTGTAACGAAACCAACAATAAAGGTATTTTTAAAGACGAAGCTACAACCTTTACTGCTAATGATAGAATTATAACACTTTCTACCTGCGACGTTACAAATAAATATCGTATTATTGTTCATGCTAAGATGGTTTATCCCGAACCAACAGGTGATATTGATTCAAGTTACACCGAAATACCGGGAGTTACACCTACACCGCCACCTGACATTATTAACCCTGACGGCACACCTAACCAAACTGAACAGGTTGTAACACCAACGCCAAATATTCCTACCCCACCGGTTGTAGAAAACATTTATGCTCCCGGCAAAGCATTTACAATCAGTTTATCTGATCCCAAGAGCACCCTTCGTTTAAGAAATCAACCAAACACTACTTCGGTGATAGAGGCCGCGCTTGCAAACGGCACAGAAGTTACTATTATTTCTGAACACGATGAATGGGTAAAAGTTAAAACAAAAGGCAGTATGGAGGGTTATTTGCAAAAACGATACCTTGTTCCAAGTGCAGATTATATTCAGGCAACACCTAGTGCATCAATCGGTGCACCTACAACAAACCTAATAACCCCTACGCCTGTTCCACCTACAGCATAAAAATCGGAGGTTTTTAATAATGAGTGAAAATCAAGAAGTCCGTAATACAGGCGGACAATACATAACTATTGGTGAACATAGAGTAAGATATTTTGAAGAAGGTCAGGGCGAAACTGTGGTTTTTATTCACGGAATCGGTCAGGCTATGTATACTTTCAGAAAAAACGTTCGTGTTCTTAGTGAACATTGCCACGTTGTTTGTATTGATCTTTTAGGCCATGGCTTATCTGATAAACCTGATATTGATTATACAATTTCTGATTTTTCAAAATTGATTGTTGATTTTATGGATGCTATGAATATTGAAAAGGCTTCTCTTTTAGGCTTTTCAACAGGCGCAATCATCGCCCTTGACGTAGCAATCAAATTCCCAAAACTTGTTTCAAGATTGTTCCTTTTATCCCCCGGCGGTGTTACTAAAACTTATCCTTGGCAAATTAAACATTTATCAACACCCATTATATCGGATATTTTATTTACATTCTTTAATAAATCAATGCTTAAACGCGTTATTGAAGATGCATATTACGATACAAATCTTGTAACTGCTGACATTATTAGACATTACTATAAGGTTTTATCAAATTGTGAAAATCTTGATTCAACAATCGTTGCTTTTTCCAACTGGGACGACAGCAATATTGCCTATGAGCTTTCTGACGTTGATATTCCCACATATATTTTCTGGGGTGAAAACGATAAATGGCACACATTAGAAATGCTTGAACTTTACGAAGATGCCCTTCCCAGCGTTTACTCAGCAACTTTAGCAAATTGCGGACATATTATTCACGAAGAAAAGCCTGATGAATTTAATAAAAAGCTGATTGATATTATTAATGCGGATATTTAATAAAAAAATGCCACACTTTAACGTGTGGTATTTTTTTGATCTATAATTTTATACTGCAGCTTTGACATTAAATCTTCTCATAAAAAAAGGTATAGCCTGTATAAGACTATACCTTTTTATATTATTATTTAGCATTATCAAAGGTACCAAGTAACGTTTGATAAGTTTTTTCATCAAGATTCTTCTTTAACGAATCAAAAACAGGTTTCCTTGTAGTAGAATTGTGGCAATCACTGCCAACAAGATGTATTAAACCCTGATCAATGTATTTTAAAATCTTTTTTCTTTTAAATCTGTTATTAAGCACCGTTGCATCTACTTGAACAAAACATCCCATTTTATTAACTTCATCTAAAAAATCTTTTTTGAAAAATCTGGGATATCGGTTAAGATGCGCAAGAATTATCTTTACAGAATAATTTGCATTTATCTTGTGCATCGTGCTAATAATTTTTTGCCTGTCTTTTTCACCAAAAGGCAACTCAAGCAATAAATAATTTTTTTCATCAATGCAAAGATCTTTTAAACTCTCCTGGGCAAGCAACATATCAGAAAGATAAACTTCTGCGCCTATATGTGCCGTTAAGCCTAATTCATCAAATACTTCCTTAACCTCATTAAAACACTCGTCACGCTTCATCAAAAACGTTTTTAAGGGTGATTCAAAAGGATAATAATGCGGTGTAAGAACAACGTCGGTTATACCTTGTTCTTTAAGCATTTGAAGCATTATTTTGCTTTGTTCTATATCTTTTGCACCATCATCCATTGCAGGAAGAATATGCGTATGAATATCATACTGCCTCATTGACGATATGACCTTAACCTTCTGTTGTGTTTTTCTTTACTCTTACTACCGTTAAGAACAAAACCTAAAATTTTAACGTTACATCTTTCAAGGGTTTCAATTGCTTTATCAAGTTCAACATAATTAGAATGTTCTTCATAAGTAACAACTACAACACCATCTACTTTTGAAATTACAGGAACAGCATCAGTAACAATGTTAACCGGAGGTGTATCAAAAATAATATAATCATACTGTTCTGATAATTTTTCAACAAGATTATGAAATTCAAAACTTGATAAAAGTTCTGAAGGGTTGGGAGGAACTATACCTGCACAAATAACTGAAAGATTGGTGTTAGGTACTGTTTGAATAATCTCCTCTAAAGAACACATACCGCCTAAATAATTTGTAAGGCCGGGAGTGTTGCTGATATTAAAGAATTTTGCAACAGTGGGTTTACGAAGGTCACAATCAATTAAAAGAGTTTTGCAGTTTATATGCTTTGAAAAAGCTGCTGCAATATTACAAGAAGTTGTTGTTTTACCTTCGCCTGCAACAGAACTTGTAAATGCAATCTTTTTACAACCGGATTTAATTACTGAAAGTGCAATATTAGTTCTTGCAATTTTGTATGCTTCAACTGTAAAGAATTCAGCATTACCCTTCTTATTATATTTACCGCCATAACCATATCTGGTGTATGCGTATTTACCAATACCTTTTGCCATTTAATTATCCCCCTTTGCGTAATAATCTGTGTATGAATATTTTGAGCTATTACGAATTGCTTCATTAAAATCAGGAATTGAAGCAAGAACGGGAATATTATAACGCTTTCTTAATTCGCTTTCATCTTTAACTTTAGTACCTAATACTTGACGAAGTAATTGAATAACGTATACAAGCACAGCTGCACCAAGCGCCGCTATAATAGTGTATGATGGTATATTAGGACTTGCCGCTGACTTTGGAAGCACGGGGTTTTCACTTACAACAACTTTAACGGAAGTTAAAGTAATTTCAGTAATACGGTCATTTGCATTATCTGCAATTGCTTTAGCAATTTTATATGCATTTTCAGGATTATGATCAGAAACTGATATGGTCATAACCGTAGTTTCTTCTGCATAACTGATTGAATATCTTGGCATATAATCAACGCCTGCCGATTCTTTAACAACTAATGCAAAATCCCTTGAATTAAGGATGCTTGCACCGGTTTTTAAAAGACGGTTAGCAAAAACCCAGCTATTATTACCTGCATTAATGGTATCAGCATTTTCAGCACCTACAAGGTTAAGCTGTGTTCTTGAAACGTATGTAGGTTGTACTAAAAAGCCACAGGCAAGGAATGTGATTATTCCAGCAACCAATGCAAATAATACAATGTAAAGAAGCGATTTACGCAACACGCGTATTGCAATATCAAGTGTTATTTCCATTATTCTTTTCTCCCCTGATTAAATAATATATTTTGAACTTTTTTCAGGTATGTTTTCAAGTTCTTTTTTCTTTTCTTCATATCCCGGTCTGCCAAGCAAAGCGTATGTTGCATTTTTGCCTTCTTCTACACCGGGCTGATCAAATGTATTAATATTAAGCATTGCACCGCAATAAGCAGTTTCAAGTTCATAGAAATACATAAGTTCACCAATTGTAAAAGCATTAACCTCGGGAATCATTATTGTATGATTAAGATGGCCGCTTTTTAAAAGAGCATATTCGGTTGCATTACGTTCCGCGGTAATAAGTTCATTCATAGTGTGGCCGCAAAGGAAGTTTACTGCAGGGATATCTTCACAACCATTTGGAATCTTAACTTCGCATCTGTAATTATCAACGCCTAAAATAGTAATGACCTTATCAAAAGGACCTTCGGTATAAAGCTGAACCTGACTGTGCTGATCAGTTACGCCAAGTGCCTTAACAGGTGTTTGACCAACGTAAACCTGATTACCGTTAAGATCGTTCTTTTTGCCTAAGGATTCGCCCCAAAGCTGACAATACCAGTCTGCCATAAATTTAAGGCCATCTGCATAAGGCATCATTACTGATATATTATAGCCTTTTTCCATCGCAAGATATTGCATTGCAGCTGCCATTAAAGGTGCGTTTTCGTAAATATCATCGCTGTTAGCAATCTTATCCATATATGCAGCACCCTGAAGCATTGATTTAATATCAATACCGCAAACTGCTGCTGCTAAAAGACCAACGGGACACATTTCACTGAATCTGCCGCCAACGCCATCAGGAATAACGTATTTTTTAAAGCCTTCCTTATTGGCAAGCTTAATTAAGTTACCCTTTTCAGCATCAGTAGTAGCAATTACGTGATCCTTTGCATTTTCGCCAAAGGCTTTAGTAAGTGCATCCCAAAGAATGAGATACTGGGTCATAGTTTCGCTGGTTGAACCTGATTTTGAAATAACGTTAATGCATGTTTTTTCAAGATCAATAACATCAAAAAGTGCTGCCATTCTTTCAGGATCAACGTTATCTTCAACATAGAGTTTAGGACATCCGTTACGTTTTTCCTTTGAAAGATCGTTATAATGCATATGATTAAGTGCCTGCTGAATAGCTATTGGACCAAGAGCTGAACCGCCAATACCAAGCACAACAAAATAATCAAACTTTTCTTGAATTTCTTTTGCGCAAGCAAGGATATCTTCAACGATAGCATCCTGATTATAAGGAAGCTCCGTCCATCCCATCATACCTTTGCCGCGATTATCTTTAACAAACTGAAAAGCTTCTTTTGCTTTAGGCATTACAGCTTTAAGTTCATCTTCTGTAAAACCTTTTTCGCCAATAAAATCAGCCATCATATTATTAACATCAAGTCTTAATTTCATATTTTCCATAGACAAAATCACCTCATTCACATAATACGCCTATTTTATCTAATAGATTATAACATAAAAACACGGTCTTTGCAAGGATATTTGACCGTGTTTTTTATATTTTTTTGTAATTTTTTCTATTTTTCTTCCGAATATACGAACATATTCGTTCCATTGTTCCACAATCTTTCAAGATTATAAAAAAGCCTGTCCTCATCATAGAAAACGTGAACAAGAATTTCAGCGTAATCAAGAATTATCCATCTTGCTTCATTATAACCATCAATTCTGAAGGGTTTTATATCGCATTTTGCAAGTTGTTCTTCAATATTATCACAAATTGCCTTTACTTGCGCTTTAGAAGTGCCGGAGCAGATAATAAAATTATCCGCAACAACCGTCATATCCCCTATATCCATTACAACAACGTTTTCCGCCTTTTTATCAAGTGCTGCATTGCATATTTTATCAACTAATTCTCTGTTCATTTTCTACCTCGTTTTTAAATCTTCTAATGCTTCCAACGTAAGATGATGAATTGTATTACCTTTTTTTGTTTCATAATCAATAACATTTGAAAGGTTTGCTATCATACCTTCAATTATGCCTTGTTTTGCGGCTTCCTTTACCTTTTTGAGTGCCGGATAATCCCTGCCATCTTCAATAGCATCAGCAAGGCATACAATCATTTCTTCTAAACTCATTGAACTTCTGCCGGTTGTATGATATTTTATGGCATTTAATATTTTTTCATCCGAAATTCCATATTCATCGCGGGCAATTATTGCACCAAAAGGCGCGTGAATAATAGGTGGGCAATCAAGAAAATCACTTAATTCTTTCTTTTGTTTTTCATTTGGTATTTTATATTTTGCACAATCGTGAAGAAGTGATGCAATAAACACAACTTCTTTATCCACGTTTAAGCCTGTTGAAAGTTCCATTGCCTTAATAACCGTGTTTATGGTGTGCTGATATCTTTCGGGCTTAAGATCATTTTTAAGTTTTTTTTTAAACTGAAGAATCTTGGTATAATTCATATTTTTCAATTATCTCTTTCACATTGGGGGGGACTAAACCACTTATATCTTCCCCATTTTTTACTTTATTACGGATATCTGTTGATGAAATTTCCAAGCCAAGATGATCGGCAAAATGAAGTTTTGCACCTATTTTTTCAAGCTTTTTCGCGTTGCTTCTATCAGAATCCGGCCTATCAACAACGATAAATTCAAGTATTTTAAAAAGTTCTTTAACGTTATACCATTTATGAAGAGTATTTAACGTATCGCCACCAATAATATAAAAATAATTATCGTTTGTATTTTCTCTAAGCCATTTAATAGTATCAAATGTGTACGTTTTACCTGTTCTGTCAACTTCAATCCTTGAAACAAAAAACGTTGTATCTTTGATGGCACCATTTAACATTTTTATGCGCAATTCTTTATCAGTTATGTTATTTTTATGAGGCGGATCGCCTAAAGGCAGAAACATAATTTTATCCAGATTAAACTTCTGTTTACAAAAAGAAGCCATTTCTATGTGACCGTTATGTAATGGGTCAAAGCTTCCGCCTAAGATTCCAATTTTCATACTTTGTATATCCTTAAATTTTTTGTTTATAATTACTTTACGAGGTGTTGTAATTTGTTACTAATAATATTCAGTATTCTGTTTTATCCCGTATTTTTCGTTATTTTATACGCTATCGCCGAATATATTTTGCCAACGCGAAACGGTGCAATGATTTTTGCACTGTTAAGCGCTTTCATTTGTTCTTATTTATATTATACTATTCGTTCAAAAGTTAGTCAACTAACAAGAAAAAAAACAAAAGCAAAAGAAAGAAAAGAAGCTCAGATAACAGGACTGATGTTGCTTGATGCAAAGGAATTTAAAAAAATTTTTCCTGATTCGTTATCCGATAATTCGTTTAATGGATTAAATGAAGAAAAACTACTTGAATATTTAAGAAAAAAGGGGTTAAATCAGACTGTTGAAATTTATTCAATAAAAGGAATAAATCAAGGTTGCCGTGATCTTTTAAATTTATTAAAGGTTGGTTACAATGAGCATTCTATTGATGAAATTTTAGATAAAACTATAGATATAAAAATTCCAAAAATCAACGTAAAAATGAAGAATTCTGCATTAAATCGCCTGGCTAAAGGCTTATTTTCAATAGAATTTCAAAAGTTTGCAATAAAATACGGTGTGATACTTATCCTATTAAGCATACTCACACCGTATAAATTGTACTATATTATTTTTGGCAGTATTTTAACTTTGTTTGGTGTAGTTATAAAGATTATACGAAAATTTAATCTACAAAATCAAATTCCATATCTTCAATCCTGATAACACAGCCATCCTTTGCGCCTTTTGCCCTTAAAGCGTCAATAACGCCTTTTTCCCTAAACACACGTTGGAAGTAATCAAGGCTTGTGGGATCATCAAAGTTAACTTTTCGTAAAAGGTTATCAATAAGATTGCCTTCAACCACAAATACGTCCGCATTAAGTTTAATAATTTCGTAGGCATTAGGATCTTCAAAGTATACAAGATCACCTGTTTCCTGAATGGGTTCAGGTTCAGGAAGTTCTTTTAACTTTTTGCTGATCGCCCTTAAAAGAGGCGTAAAACCATCCCCTGTGGCTGCCGAAACCTTAAATATAGGCGTATCACCTAAATATTCTTGCAAGCGTTTAAGGTTTTCTTCTGAGCCGGGTAATTCTGATTTATTTGCAACAACAAATTGTGGAAGTCCTGCTAAAAGAAGCGAGTATTCTTCAAGCTCTTTATTGATAATTTTATAATCTTCAACAGGATCTCTGCCTTCACATCCTGAAATATCAACAACATGAACAATAACACGTGTTCTTTCAATATGCCTTAAAAATGCGTGGCCTAAGCCTGCGCCTTCTGCCGCGCCTTCAATTAACCCCGGAATATCTGCTGCAACAAAAGTATCGCCATCAATTTTAACAACGCCTAAATTGGGTTCTAAAGTAGTAAAATGATAGTTTGCAATCTTTGGTCTTGCCGCAGAAATAATAGAAAGTATAGTTGATTTACCAACGTTTGGAAAGCCTACAAACCCTGCATCTGCAATAGTTTTAAGTTCTAAAACAATTTGCCTTTGCTTAGTTATTTCACCGTTTTGTGCAAAGTTAGGGGTGCGTATTTTTGCGCTTTTAAAGTGGGCATTACCCTTGCCGCCCCTACCGCCTTTAAGTATAACTTTGCGGGCATCTTTTTCAAACATATCAGCAACAACAAGACCACTTTCAGCATCCTTTACAACTGTTCCCCTTGGCACGCGAATAACGATATCTTCGCCTTTTTTGCCTGTACGAAGATTACTCATACCATTTTCGCCGTTACCGGCACTAAAATGCTTTTGAAAATGGAAATCCAAAAGGGTACGCATATCGGGATCACAGGCAATAATAATATCGCCACCGTTACCACCGTTACCGCCATCGGGACCACCTGCCTGAACGTACTTTTCCCTATGAAATGAAAGGCTACCGTTACCGCCGTTGCCACTTTTTATAAAAATTTTAACAAAATCAATAAACATAAACTAAACTCCAAGTTTTTTAACTGGGTGTATTGTACCATATGAAACTTACTTTGTAAAGCGACTGTAATACTTGCATTCTTCTTTAATCAAGCAACTTTCACACTTAGGCTTACGGGCATCACAACATCTTCTGCCGTGCCAGATAATTAAATGATGAACCCTTAGCCACTTTTCCTTTGGAATTGCTTTTTGAAGTTGCAGTTCCGTATTAAGTTCGTTTTTGGCATTAGTTAAACCTATTCTGTTTGCAACGCGAAAAACGTGGGTATCAACTGCTATTGCAGGAATATTAAATGCCACAGCACCAACAACGTTTGCGGTTTTTCTGCCTACACCGTCAAGTTCCTGTAATTCCTTTAAATTATCAGGTACCTTACCGTTATACTTTTCAACTAACGTCTTACTTGTTTTAAGAATATTTTTTGCTTTATTTTTATAAAAACCACAGGAAAATATTTTCTTTTCAAGTTCTTCTTGCGATAATGTGAGCATTTTTTCAGGAGTATTATACTCTTTAAACAGTTTTTCAGTAACCTGATTAACTCTTTTATCAGTACATTGTGCAGAAAGCATTACTGCAACAAGCAACTCATATTCGCTATTAAATTTTAATTCAGTATCCGCTTGAGGATACATCTGTTCTAATTTTTCTATTATTATATCCGTTCTTTTCATTGTTAAAAAAAGCCGCCCTTTCGGGCGGCATAGGTAATTATTCCTCAGTTTTTTCTGCGGGTGCTTCAGCCTTAGCTGCTTTCTTTTTCTTGCTTGATGCAACAATAATTATAACAACAACCGCAACTATGATAACTGCTGCTGCAGCTGCACCGATAATGATATATTGGGTGTAATCGCTTTCTTCTCCATCGGGGAGGTTGTTACCTCCATTTTCATCAGGAGCAGGAGTCATAAGGTCGTTGCCATCTTTATCAACAATAGAAACAACTTCACCTTTAACGTTCTTAGTTGTTACAGTGCCTTTTTCATCAGTTGTAATGATAAAGCCCTGATTATCATATACGGTTAAATCTGCCATACCTTCGGTTTTGCCATAGAAATATTCTCTTAATGCAGTGATATAAGTTGTATCATACTGATTAACCTTATCTGTTTTTGTGGGGCAAAGGAATGCGCCGCCAAGGAAATCATCCCATGCGTAGAACATAACTGCCTTAAATTCTTCAGGCTTATTTGTGGTTTCAATAGCTTTTTTAGTATGTGCAACAAGTTCTTCTGCAGTAGCTGCTGCAACAACGTCATCAGCTGCGCCGCTTCTTGAAAAACGAACGTCAGTTTCCTTAGCGTTTGAAGTTCTCTTTGCAATAATTTCAATAGCCTTATCGCCTGCAAGGAGAGTTTTATCAAAACCGGTTACAACGTTAGGAACAACCTTATCACCGTTTGCCCAGTTAGCTTCAACCTTAGCAGTCATTGAAGTATATGCTTCATTATTTTTACCAGAACCTTCTGTAAAGGAAATTGCATCACAACCTGCTGCGATAGCTTCATCGTAGCTGGGAGCATTAAGAGCAATAACATACATTGCTTCAACATCATCATTTAATGCTGTTTTTACCTGTGATTTGCTTGGATCAGCACCATCAGCAACTGTCTTTTTAAGGTCCTTATTAACTCTTGTGATCTGTTCTTCAATGTTTTCGTTCCAAACAATGAATACTACAGGTCTGCCGTCTTCAGCAGTCTGATAACCCTTCTGTGTAAGGAATTTATCAATTAAAACATCACGATCCTTTGCTTTTGTGCCAAGGAAATCACCATCAATAACAACTGCATAGTTGATCTTGTTTTCAAGAAGATCATACTTTGAGCTGTGATAGGTGAGCTGCCTGTTCATATTGCTTATAAGCCTTGGTGGGCTTGATGTATCATAACCCATATAAAGATTATATGCAAAGAAATCAATACCGGTTTTTTTAGCGGCATTTACTTCAGAGAAGAAATATGCTTCAGCATAAGAATCAAAAAATACTGAACCTTCTTTATCATAAGCATAGAAAGGAATTTTGTTTGTGCCTGTTAAGCTTGCAGCCATTTTATCTGCAATCTGATAATCGTGTTCAGATACAAAAACAGAACCATTGCCCATAAGACCGGCACCGCTTTCACCCTGAAGATAGAATGCACCAACAAGTGTATCTACAGTTTTTGTTTCTTCAACAACTGTACCTGCATTATCAGGATCAGCATTTGCGTTTGCATCTGCTTCTGCGAATGCTGTTACACAGATTGTTGAGAAGGCAATAGAAATCGTAAGTAATAATACCAAAAGTTTTTTCATTGTAAAAATAAACCTCCTTAAACATTGGTATATAGATTATACAATATCCGTTTTGAAAAATCAATAGTTTTTTTTAATTTTGACACAATTTATTAATTTTTATTTTCACATTTATACAATATGTTGTTGTATGGTGTCAATTTATCAACTAAATTTACATAAATTGAACTTTTGTAATTGACATAAAACATTTTTTGTTTATAATAAATACATATTATTATATTTGGAGGTATTCTTCATTATGGATATGGAAAAAGTTATTGCCCTTTGTAAAGGCAAAGGCTTTATTTTCCCCGGCTCAGAAATTTACGGTGGTCTTGCTAACACTTGGGATTACGGTCCTTTAGGTGTTGAACTTAAAAACAACGTAAAAAAGGCTTGGTGGAAGAAGTTTGTTCAGGAAAGTCCCTACAACGTTGGTGTTGATTGCGCAATCTTAATGAACCCTCAGGTTTGGGTTGCTTCAGGACATCTTGGTGGTTTTTCTGATCCCTTAATGGACTGTAAGGCTTGTAAGTCACGTTTTCGTGCTGATAAACTTATTGAAGATTATAATCATGAAAAAGGTACTGATATTGTTGTTGACGGTTGGTCCAATCAGCAGATGGAAGAATATATTAAGGAAAACAACATTTGTTGCCCTGAATGTGAAAAGAATGACTGGACAAATATCCGCCAATTTAACCTTATGTTTAAAACTTTTCAGGGTGTAACAGAAGATAGCACTTCAACCGTATACCTTCGCCCTGAAACTGCGCAAGGTATTTTTGTAAACTTTAAAAACGTGCAGCGTACCACAAGAAAGAAAGTTCCTTTTGGTATCTGCCAGGTTGGTAAATCATTCAGAAATGAAATTACTCCCGGTAACTTCACCTTCAGAACCCGTGAGTTTGAACAGATGGAACTT
>JAZSPY010000080.1:0-14709 GCA_045537705.1 Clostridia bacterium | reverse complement strand
TAGTTCCGATTTCGTTATTGGCAGCCATAATAGAAATTAACGCAGTATCAGGGTTTATAGCATTTTTTAAATCTGTTAAACTGATTCTGCCAAATCTATCAACAGGAAGATACGTTACTTTTATCCCTTGTTTTTCCAAGGCTTTGCATGTGTTAAGTACTGCGTGATGTTCAATACTTGTAGTAATAATATGATTTTTTCCTGTTGCTTTAATTACACCCTGAATTGCCCAGTTATCGCTTTCTGTTCCACCTGAAGTAAAGTAGATTTCGTTTTTATCTGCGTTTATTACTTTTGCAATATCTTTTCGTGCATTTTCAATAAAAGAAGCCGCTTCCCTACCTAATGAATGCACACTTGTTGCATTAGCAAAATTAGTTGTTATTAAATTGTAAATACTATTTGCAACTTCCTTATCAACAGGGGTTGTTGCCGCATAGTCAGCATATATCATAAAAACATCCTTTTTGTAATTTATGTTTTAATGCTAACACAATATTTTTTTCTTGTCAATCACAACAAAGATAATATTGTATTTTTAAATCCATCAAAATTAACTTTATAAAAACCAACCAGACTTTGTTGATTTTGGTTTAAACAAATTTTTTTAGCATACTCAAAATATGATTTTTCAATTTTTAATGAAATTCCGCAACCAATAGCAATTTCTTTTGGCGTAGTTGTGATTTCACAAGGAATTTTATTTTCAATAAAAATCTTTTTTAAATTAAAAGCCTGTGTTCTTGATCGCAATACAATTAATATAAAGTCATTCAAAAATTGTGACCTCCTAATTTTCCATTTAATATAATATATTATGTGCAGCAAATAAAAGTGAACGGAGTATTTTATGATATATCTAGATAATGCTGCCACTACACTTTTAAAGCCCGAACAGGTTTATGCCTGTAGTGATGATATTTTAAGAAATTATTCGGCCAATGCCGGAAGAGGTGGCCATTACGCTTCATTAAAAGCATCGGAAATTATATATTCTGCAAGAAATACCATAGCAGAATTTTTAAATATAAAAAAATGTGAAAACGTTATTTTTACCTTTGGTTGCACAGATTCCCTAAACTTAGTAATAAACGGTTTGTTTAAAAAAGGTGACCACATTTTAACTACCGTTTATGAGCATAATTCCGTTTTACGCCCCCTTGAAAATTTAAAAGTCAGCGGTATAAATTATACGGTTATGCAACCTGATAAAAATGGTTTTATAACTGAAAAGATACTGAAAGATAACCTTAAACCAAATACTAAAGCGATTATTGTTAATTACGTTTCTAACGTAACGGGAATCAAACAAGATATGTGCCTGTTTTCAAAATTTAAAAATGAACACGGTTTACTTTTAATTGTTGATGGCGCCCAGGCAGTAGGTATTCAGGATTTAAACTTTGATTATGATTATATTTGTTGTGCAGGACATAAAGGCTTATACGGTCCGCAAGGTATTGGGGTTTTGGGAATTAACACAGATATTATCCCAAGGCCTATTCGCTTTGGTGGAACAGGAACAATGACCTTTGATCTTAATCAGCCCATAGATTTACCTGAGTATCTTGAATCAGGAACTTTTTCTGTACAAAACATTGCCGCTTTAGAGCAAGGTGTTAAATTTGTAAAAGATAACCAAAATAAAATTTTAACACACGAAATAACGCTTGCACAAACTTTAATAAATGAATTAAATAAAATTAAAAACATTAAAATTTATTCGCCACAAAAAGCACAAAGTGGCGTTGTGGCATTTAATATAACAGATATTGATTCAATTACCGTTTCAAATATACTTGATAAAAAATATAAAATTTGTTGTCGTGGCGGCTTTCACTGCGCACCATTATTGCACAAATATCTTAAAACTGAAAACCAAGGTGCCGTGCGCATTAGTGTTAGCATATTTAATACCATAGATGAAATTTTTTATTTAACAAATGCAATATCTGAGATTATAAAAAATCAAGGGGCGTAATTGCCCCCTATTTTTTTATAGTACTCATTAACCTTTGTAATTTTGCTTTTTGCTCTTTATTAAGCATTGGTGCAATAGTTGAAGCAATACTATCTATTTTTTCATTTGTTAACGAACCGTCTTTTTTGCCTTTTTCAACTGCGCGGGATAGATCCTTTAATATTTCGGTATCACTTTTTCCTTCGTACTGTTTTGCCATACCTTTAAGTTTATCAAACTGTTGTTTTTGCTGAGCATTTAAGTTATTTTCGTTTACTGTATTAGAATTATTAGAATTTGACCGTAAAGTTCGTTTCAAATTAAATCACCTCTTTACAATTTATGCACAATAAAACAAAAAGTGCATAATATTATATTGAGGTGATTTTTTTGACTGACCTTACTCCCCTAATTTTTATACTTGCATTAACAAATAAAAACGGCTTCAAAAACATAAAAAATGCATTTGAAGCCGCCGATGGTTTTACAACAAAAATAAGTAATATGACCAATATAATGAGTATGCTTCCTAAAATGACGGGATTACTTAATAATTTCAATCAATCAACTGAGCAATCAGGTAACCCGATAAACGAAAATTACGTTGATACCTTAAAAGATATTATGGAAAATTTAAAGTAAAACTTTTTGGGCGTTTAAAAGTTTTATATATTCTTCATTATGGGTTACAACGATAAATAGCTTATCTTTTGCCATCGCATTTATAATATCCCTTACTTTTTGGGCATTGTTTTCATCAAGTGCCCTGAAAGGTTCATCAAGAAGATATATATCAGCGTTATATGCTAATCCGCGGACAAGCGCGCATCTTCTTTTCATACCACCCGAAAGTTCGCGTACTTTTTTATGCTGAAACTCACTTACGCCCAGTTTTTCCATTAACTGTTCCGCCATGTTTTTATCAGGTTCAACAAGCATAATATTTTCTTTTGCACTTAACCAGTTTAAAAGCCTGTCATCTTGAAAAATATAACTGATATTGCCTTGAATTTCAATTTCGCCCTTATATTTAATCAGCCCCGCAATTGCGTTTAAAAGTGTAGTTTTGCCTCTGCCCGAAGGCGCAGAAATGCAGTACACACCTTTTTCAAAGGTAAGGTTTACGTTTTTTAATACAGTTTTATCAAATTTTACGGTTAAATCCTTTATTTTAATCATGACAACCCCGCAAATGAAAACTTAATTTCCAACTTTTTAAGAATGAATTTTATTACAATTTCAAGGGCAAGGCTAATAATTATAACAACGGTTGTCCAGGCGAAAACGTCTAACGTTTCAAGAATACTTTTAGCGTAAAACAAGTTTGTACCAATAGAATTTTTAGGCTGACAAAGTACTTCTGCCGCAATACCTGCTTTCCACACTAAACCTGCGCAAGTGCAAAGCGCAGTGGTAAAATACGGTAATACACCCGGAATATATATACTTTTTAACTGTGTCAACTTTTTAATTTTATATACTTTTGCAAGTTCCTTATAATCTTTATCAATATTTTTAATTCCTGTTGAAACATTCCCCCATACAACAGGTATAACCATTAAAGACGAAATAATAACAGGAATCATATCCCTTTCTAACCAAATCCAAGCAAGCATTATAAAGGACGCAATAGGTGTTGCCCTTATTATAACCTTTAATGGAGATAAAAGTTTTTCGGTAATATTAATGCTACTTGCAAAAGACATAAATAAACCAATTAAAACACCAAACAAAAAGCCAACAAGAATTCTGTAAACGCTTAAACAAACGTCTTTCCAAAATACGCTTGTTTGGGCAAGTTCAAAAATACGTTTAAAAACATCTATTGGCGCAGAAACAAACAAAGGATTATTGATTAAGATATATATCCCCTGCCATATTACAAACCATATTAACGCTATAATTATTGGCGTTATTATTTTTTTAATAGTAGAAATCTTCACCGGGCATTGCACCACCTATTGATTTTGGATCGCTATCAAATAAAATCTGAAGATAAGGTTTTGTTTTGGTTTTCATTTCATCCCCTGAAATTGTTACCATCTTACAGTTTGGTATTGCTTTTTGAGCAATTGCCTGGCTTGCAACGATTTTATAATCGGCAATCAATTTTGAAGCATCTTCTGTGTTTTCATTTACGTATTTAACAGAAGCGGTATATTCCTCTAAAAACTTTTCAACTGCATCAGGATTTAATTCTGCAAAATCTTTTCTTACAACAAGGCAACCCATTGAAAAGATTGAAGTATTGTTAGTTGCATCGTTCCAAGCTTCATTAAAATCAACAGCAATTCTGAAATCACTGTTTTTTGAAAGAATGTTTGAAACCTGTGGTTCAGGAATTAAAATAATATCTGCATTACCTTGTAAAGCCTGTGTTGCAAGTTCCTGATGGTCAGCAAAATATTCAACTTCACAAGTAATGTTATTTGCTTTAAGAACGTAATCAAGAGCATACTGGGGTGTTGCAGCCTGACCTGCTGAATAAATCTTTTTGCCCTGAAGATCGTTTATTGAATTAACGGTGTTGCCTTTTTCAAGAATATATAAAACACCTAAAGTATTGATTGCAAGAAGTTTTACCTGACCTTTTGACTTATTATATAGTGTTGCTGCAAGGTTTGTAGGAACTGCAGCAATATTAAGTTCACCGTTTAAAATAAGGCCTGTAATATCGGTAGGTGCTGAAAAAAGTTCAAAAGTATAATTATTAGCGGTTAACTTTTTATCGCTATCGTTCATAAGTTTGGACATACCCATGCCTGTTGGGCCAATCAATGCGCCGATTTTTATATCAACGCCAACGTAATCTTCAGGTTTGTTACAACCTGCAAACATAGTTAAAACTAAAGTTAAAATTAAAATTAAAGTAATAAGTTTTTTCATTATTATTCTCCTTGATAAATTTTATTAGAAAGTACGCTTTTTGCGTTTACGCCTTGTAATCTGCCTAGTTTTCCGCACAAGGCACCGATGCGTTCATTTGTACCATCAACCATAACAGATATTACTGATATGCTTCTTTTTTGGTATGGGATACCCATTCTGCCGATAATGATATCTGAAAAAGCGCTTAAAAGTTCATTAACCTGTTCGGCAGAAAGTTTTGGATCATCAATTACTATTCCAATTACTCCTATTCTGTTTTCCATTTTACCTCCTTAACCAAACCATTGTAACTTAAATCAGTTGTAAAATGTAAAATTTACGTTTTTACTATGTCAAAGCCCTTGAAAATATTTCCTATATTGTCTGCGGGCTTTTCCTTGTTAAAACAAAAATTTTATCATTTTTCAATCTGCGACCTTAAACTGCTCAATTTTGAGCAGATTTAGGTGCGAAGGACGCGTTAAGGCAGGTCGCCTTAAAAGGACGACAAGCCGAAATATGCCTAAATTCAGCAGTTTGAGGCTGGTTCAAGTTATAATGGTTTGGTTATAAAAAATTCTCTTTACCGCAAAAAGCAAAGAGAATTATACATTTATATTTAATTACTTCTTTACCTGGGCTCAGAAACTTCCTTGCCTTAGTGCGATATAAAATAAATCTCCGTGTCAGAAAATTCCTTCACTTTGAACAACTTTATTATAAATAAAAATTATTTATTTGTCAATATTTCAACAGCTTTTTTAAATTGCAAATCATTTTCACTGTTTAAAAGCCAGTACTTATTTGTAAGTTCTTCGTTTAATTCAACAATATATTCAGGAGTAATGCCTTTTTCGTGAATACATTCACCTTTTGGCAGATAATATTTACCCGTTGTAAGTTTAAAAACACCGCCATTAGAAAGCGTATAGCTTGTTTGCATAATCCCCTTGCCGTATGTCTTCACACCTACAGTCTTGGCGTCAACCAAATCTCTTAAAGAACCTGCAAAAGCTTCAGAAGCGCTGGCGCTGTTTCCGTTCACAAGTACGCATATTGGTTTATCTATATAATTTTCATCTGAAGTAACACTCTGAATTTTATTACCGTGCCTATCAAGAGCATAAAAGATTTCAGCTTTAGGTAGAAGCAAATCTGCAATTTCACCAAAGATTGAAATTTCACCGCCACCGTTATCACGAAGGTCTACTAAAATGCTTTGGTAATTATTTTTTTCGCCAAACTCAATGGCTTTTTTAAAATATTGAACTGCATTACCGCGGAAGCTGATAATTTTAATATATAAAATCCCCGTGTTTTCAATCATTGAATACTCGGTCATTTGCCTTTGGCCATTACTACGTTCAACGTTAAACGAAAGTTCTTTATCGTTACGTAAAACAGTAATCTTAACAAAAGTGCCTGCTTCGCCTTTAACCTTTTGGCTTATTTGTTCAATGTCAATTTCTTCAATGCTTTCATCGTTAACTTTTACAATTACGTCATTAACCTTAATCCCGGCACTTTTTGCCGATAGGCCTTCATAAACGCTTGCAACGATACATTTTCCGTTTTCATGAACTATCTGAACACCTATTCCACCTTCAACAACACCTGAAATGGAATTATTATATTCAGTTAATTCGTCCTTTGTAAAATAATATGCATAAGGATCGTTTAACGATGCTGCCATACCCTTTAATGCATAATCAACGGTTGTTTCATCGTTATATTCATTAATACCGTAATCTTTTATAAGCTTTGCCGCCTGGTTAAGAAGCTGTGTTTGTTGAAACGTTAATGCCCCGCCATTCAAATATGAATTAGCGAAAAAACCACCAAAGAAGCTGATTACTATAATTAAGATTACAGATAGAAACGATGTTCTTTTTTTCTTCATTTATTTTAACACCTTATTTGCTGCAATATAGAATCTTAATGCCACTGCTTCATTAAATGAACGCATATTAAAGCCTGTTTCCTTTTGAATTTTATCAAGTTTATTTGTTAGTGAATTACGATGGAAATAACAATGTTTTGCTGTTTCGCTTATATTTAGATTATGCTTAAAGAATTCCTGAGCAATTTCAATGGATTCATCATCAAGAGCTTTGCAAACTTGCTTAGCTTTTTCTTTTAATAATTCCGTTGCTTCTTTGGGAAGTTCAGATATAATCTGTTCAGGCATAAGATCACCAAAAAACCACACACCGCCTGAAAAAGAAAGTTTTTTACCTAAACGAATGGCTGATAAGGCCTGTTCAAAGGAAACAAAAAGTTCGTTAGCATCACAAGAGATGCTGCTAACACCGATATTAAAATCTGTGTTAAGATCGGCAAAAGTTGCCGCCATTGCATCTGCCATTTCTTCAATATCCGTATCGTTTTCAAGGCAGACAACAGCTATTCTGTGCCCATCAAGACCAATAACGGTAATGGATTCATCATCAAAAATTTCCTCAAGTGGCGAAATGAAGCCCGAAATATCTTCATTTAACTCTGCAACAAAAACCCTGCGCTTTTCATTAAACGAAAAAGCATACTTATTGCACAGATTTTTTATATCTGTTCCGCCTGTACCAAAC
The DNA here is from genome assembly GCA_045537705.1 of Clostridia bacterium. Classification (GTDB taxonomy): domain Bacteria; phylum Bacillota; class Clostridia; order Christensenellales; family QALW01; genus UMGS1322. Next base: position 7,296 of record JAZSPY010000080.1, on the reverse strand, counting down.
AACAGGTTTTTGATAAATTCGTTTTTAGTAAGCCTTTTGTTTTCATTTTTCTTTTCAACAAAACCTTCCAGCGCTTTTTCATCAGCATAAATCAACGAAATGCTTCCATCACTAAGGCGTGAATACAAACCGCCATTTTCAATTAGCGGAAGATCTTCATTTAAAATATGTGCAGGTAATCTTTCAATTAGCGAACTATCCCCTGCTATTTTTATACCGTTTTTATCATATATTGCAGTTTTCATAACAATCACCGCAAATATTGTACCATATAATTATAAAATTTAAAAGCAAAAATTCAATTTAAGGTTAATTCACTTGGTTTTTCACCCATTAAGCCTTCCCCTTGAATTAAAATATTTTTGTGTTTTGGTATAATATAATAACTATCACCTAAAATATAATTTTCATCAACGAATTTTAACCATTCGTTCTTTTTACCCGATAATTTTGTTAGTTCTATGCCGTTTTTATAGATATAATAATCAACGTAATCTTCTTTAACTTTAAAAGAAATTTCTGCCTGCCGTATTTCGTTTAACAAAATAGATGCTTCATCTACCTTTAATGGCACTTGCCAATATTGACTTGATTTTACAGGGCAATTATTTTTATCAAAGTATTCTTTTAGTATATTACTTCTGGGTGTATATTCCGTTGCAAGATAAATTGTATTTTCGTTTTTTAATGAATATGAATCTATTTCCTTTAAAACAACTGAATCAGGAACAATAAATTCATTATAACCATATTTATCAATGATTTTTTCAAAAGTATTTTTAACTAATAGTGATGGATACGAACTCCCTGTTATATCTGAAGGAAGCAAATTTTCACTATTTGTTTTATCATAGCCAAGCCAAACGCTTACCGTATGTGATGTTGTATAAGCACATGAAAGGGCATCAGAATTTCCTGATTGATATGCAACCGTACCTGTTTTACACGCTATTTTCTTATTAAGTTTACTGATAGGATTGGATTTTTGCTTTGAAACATCGCACAAGATATCCGTAATTAAAAAGGCGGTACTATCTTGAAAGACCTTTGTTTTATTGCTTTTATGCTCATACAAAATGTTTCCATCATAATCAGTTATTTTTTCAATACACCATGGTTCTTCATAAAAGCCATTATTTGCAAAGGTTGAGTATGCACCTGCAAGTTCCAAAACTGACGTTCCATACTTCATACCGCCTAAACTGATGGCAAGGTTAACGTCACTATCATCAAAAGTAATCCCTGCTTTTTTAGCGTAGCTTTTGGAATATTCAATTCCTGTATTTTGTAATAACTCCACTGCAGGAACGTTTAACGACAGGCTTAACGCCTTTCTTACAGTAATTTTGCCATAATACTGATCTTTAAAGTTTGTTGGGCTGTATCCGTTAAAATCTTTTCTGTAATCATCTAAAACGGTTGCTGTTGTTATTAAACCTTTTTCAAACGCCGGCGCATATACAAGAACAGGCTTTATGCATGACCCCGGTTGTCTGAACGCAGTGGCACGGTTGTATAGCCGCATACCTTCATGTTCCCTGCCACCTATCATTGCGCTTATTGAACCGTTTTTGTTATCTAAAATTACCGCCGCCGATTGTACTGAATCATCAGGAAAATTTTCTTTAATAGAATAAATATTTTGTAATTCTTGCTGTAAATACGAATCAAGGGTTGTATATACCTGATAACCGCCACCCATAAAATCGCTTACCGTAATTCCTAAAATGTCAGCACCTTGTTCTAACACATAATCCGTAAAATATCCGTAGTCTTCACTTTTTTCTTGCTCAACAATAACGATTTCTTCCTGAATATATTGATTATATTCATCCATTGAAATAAATCCATACTTTTCCATTTGTTTAAGTACCGTGTTCCGCCTGCTTACTGCCTTTTCCATATTGATATGAGGCGCATATTTACTTGGAGCTTTTAAAACACCAATTAAAACAGCACTTTGTGAACACGTTAAGTTTTTTGCATCAATACCAAAATATGATTTTGCTGCAGCCTGAATCCCATAAGCGCCCCTGCCAAAGTAAACAAAGTTCAGATACATTTCCAGTATCTCATTTTTATCATATTTATTTTCTAACTGAAGTGCTAAAATTGCTTCGTTAACCTTTCGCATAATTGTTTTTTCATTTGTTAAATGTGAGTTTTTAATCAGTTGTTGTGTTAAAGTACTTGCACCTTCTTTAAAAGAGCCTGCTTTAATATCAGAAAGAATTGCACCGAATATTCTTTTTATATCAATACCGTTATGTTCATAAAACCTAATATCTTCCGTTGCAATTAAAGCGTTTATTGTGTTTTGGGGAATTTCTTCAAAACTGATATTTTGGCGATTCTGCCCCGCATTTATTGTAGTACAAACTTCATTATTCAAATCATAGATAGTTAACGTTTGTGATATGTCGGTTATTTTTTCAACAGATAAATCCGGCATTGAAAAAATCATAAAACCCAGAATTACACAACTAATTATTACAATTAAACATATAAGTAAAGCAAGTTTTTTTAAAAACTTCATATAATCACCCTATTATAGTTTTAATTATAATAAAAAAAATATTCAAATTATTGCAAATGATATAAAAATATGTTATACTATATTAACAATAATTTTTAAGGTGAAATATATGATCTGTAATAAATGCGGTGCAAAAAACAGCGAATCAAGGGCAAAATGTTTCCATTGTGGTAATATACTTATGCAAATAGATATAAACGAAGAAACTGAACAGGAAAAAACTTTGGTTCAGGAATTTTTTGTTGAAAGTGTTGTAAAAAAACAACCTGAAAATTTAGAGGAAACTAATGCCATAAAAAACAACACCACTGTTGATTCAATTGAAAGCAATTCCCCTGTTATTGAGGAATTTGTTATAGAAAGTTTAATTGAAGACACTAATGAAACTTTAGATGATTTAAAAGAAGAAAGTATTGAAAACACTATTAAAGAAGAAAAAGCTGATGAACAAATTAGTGATAATGAAACTGATTTAATAGAAGATATTACTGAAGAAGAGATTGAAGAATATTTTCAAGAAATCGTTTCCAAAGAGAAGCCAAAGAAGGAAAAAAAACACACTAATAAAAAAAGCAACCGTGGTTTTAACCTTGCTATTTGGATATTAACTCTTGTTTTTATTATTGGTTCCATTTTTATTGGTACTCTTATTTATCAGTACATTATTGATCGTGATACTACTAACGTTAATCCCGGCGGTAACACGGTTGAGAAGCTTAATTTACCAAAGCCTGAAATAACTAAAATACGGGATAAATCCGGTGCTGAATATATTCACGCAATCTTTAAAGGAACGCCTGGTGACAGATTGCATTTAAAATGTAATAACACTTATCATACCTTTATTACCGATACCCTTGAAATTGACCTGTATTTAAAAGATCTTTTCAATATTGAATACGAGTTTCACGATGCAACGGTAAACGCAAACCTTAATGCTTATTACCTAAGAGATAACAAAGAATATTCTTATGAAATTAGTTCTGTTCAAATGTCTGTTCCCCAAGCTGATATAGATACCTCTAAAATATCATCGCAAAACATAAAAGTTTATAATGATAAATATTATCTTGAATTTTGGACTTCAACAGATGCTAAAGTTGAACTAAATAATAAAAATATAACCACATCTATGGATGGAACAGGCAATTTCAAATATGCTATTGAAGTTTTACCGGATTCAAAAACCACCTATTCTCTTTCTGTAACACAGCCTTACAGAACACCTAAAAACGTTGTTTTTGTTGTTTCACGTGATCCGTTGCCTGTTACACTTACCATTGCAGCAAATAATACTGAATCTATCAGTGATAAAACAATAACGTTAAAATGTCAAACCGAAAAAGGTGCTGAAATTACGGCAAGTTTACCCATAATTCAATCGGTTAAAAACGATATTTATAATACCTGCGAAATCACTTTAAGCCTTGAAGAATGTACTTATGGCGAGATTGACGTTTTAATCAGCGCAACAAATGAAAAAGGCACTTCAACAAAAACACATACGTTTATGTATTGGCCAGATGAAAAGACTGTTACTACAACTTCAAGCAAATTTACTACCGCAGTTGCCACAAACCCTAATAGTTATTTAAACAAAAACTTTGTTTTAAACAGCGTTAAAGTTACAAAAAATATTGGTGCCAATAAATTTGAAGGTATTATCAATATAAGCGGTGTTGATTATACTGTTGTTATTGATAAAACTGATATTAAAACTAACGTTATTATCGGTTCAAGCTATAAGATATTTGCTTCTTGCACCGGTGAGCAATCCGGTAGCGCAACGGTACTTCGTGCCTGGTTTATTTATAATGCTTAAAAAAAAATAAAATAGCTATCTCAAAATTGAGATAGCTATTTTTTATTATTCTTCAAAAACTTGCAATGTGAAAACAAACTCAGTACCTTTGTCAACGTTACTTTCAACAGTAATGGTTTCATTATGTTGATCAATAATTGTTTTTACAATTGATAAACCTAAACCTGTACCTGTTTTATTACCGCTTCTTGCTTTATCAACGGTATAAAATCTATCCCAGATAAACTTCAGATCTTCTTCAGAAATACCTGAACCCTCATCTTTAATCTTAACAAGAACTTTATCGCCTTGTTTAACTGTAGAAATGTAGATGTATTCATCTTTTTCAGTAAACTTTATAGCGTTATCAATAAGGTTTTGCAAAACCTGTTCAATTTTATCGCTATCAGCATAAACCAGTAGCGGTTCATCAGAAATATCAATTTCAGGAATAATTCCTTTAATTTCAATTTTCTGGCTGAGCCTGATAACAACGTGGCGTATCAGTTCATTTATATCTGTTTTTGCTAAGGTAATTTTATCTCTGCCTGATTCAATTCTACTTAAATCAAGCATTGTTTTAACAAGTTTGGTTAATCGTTTAACTTCAGAAGAAACAATTTCAAGATATGCACGGTGTTTTTCCTTTGGAATGGTACCATCAAGCATACCTTCAACAAAACCATTGATACTGGTCATAGGTGAACGTAACTCATGGGCTGCGTTTGAAACAAAATCTTTTTTAGATGCATCTGCTGCTTTGAGATCTTCTGCCATTTTGTTAAAAGCTTCAGCAAGAACACCAATTTCATCGTTTTCGTTGAGCTCTACCCTAGTATCAAAATCGCCTTTTGCGATTTTTTCGGTAGCCTTGTTAAGTTTTTTTACCTTTTTAACAATACGGTTAGTAAGTGCATAAATAAGCACCAAACCTATTATCGTTACTAAAATAACGGGAATCCAAAGCGTTGAGATAATTTCAGAATAAGCTTGATTAACGGAATCAAGTGAAGAATTTATTATTAAAATTGCCCATGGTTTAGCGCCTGAGGAACTATTAGGATACGTTAATGGATATGCGATGGTTAAAACGTTTTTATCCATTTCTTCATTATAATAATCAGAACGTATATAGGTTTCGCCATGGTTATATACAACGTTATAAATCTCTTCATCAACAAGCTGATCTTTTTCATAAACAGTCATTTTTTCTTCACTCATATTATAAAAAAGGCGCTTAGATGTTGTATTTACTATCTGAATCGTTGCATCAAAGTCTTTAGCCGTTGTCATCAGAACGGGAATAGTTTGACCGTTTTCAATATCAACAATTGATAAAGAACCATCTGCATACATTTTCGCTATCTGCCTTGCGCAATCAACAACGCTTTCTTCACGCATTTTAGTAAGATTTTTACGGTATGATATTGTAAGTGTACCGCCTAAACATCCTACAAAAAGCAAAACGATAACAAAATAAATTGCAAGGAGTTTTGCATGAAGTGATCTGAAGATCATTCTTCGGTTACCTCAAACTTATAACCGATACTCCAAACTGTTTTAATGTTCCAGAAATCGCTTTTGCCGATTTTTTCACGAATACGTTTAATATGAACATCAACAGTACGGGAATCGCCATAATATTCAAAGCCCCATACCTGTTCAAGTAATTGCTGGCGGGTAAATACTTTCTGTGGGTGTGAAGCGAGATAATAGATAAGTTCAATTTCCTTAGGTGGCATTTCAATTTTATTGCCTTTATAGGTTACTGTGTAATCGGTAATATTGATAGTAAGGTCCTTATATTCAACAATTTGTCCAACTTCTTCCCTTTGAACTGTACGCCTTAAAACTGCTTTTATACGTGCAATAAGTTCTTTAGGTTCAAAAGGTTTAACCATATAATCATCTGCACCAAGTTCAAGTAAAAGAACTTTATCAAAAACTTCGCCTTTTGCAGAAAGCATAATGATTGGCGTGTTATCAATGCGGCGGATTTCGTTACATACCTGCATACCATCAATGCCGGGAAGCATAATATCAAGTACAACAAGCTTAGGCTGAACAGCTTTAAACATATTTACAGCTTCATGACCATCCTCGGCAATATAAACGTCATAACCCTCTTTTTCAAGATAAAGTTTAACAACCTCAGATATATGTTTATCATCATCAACAACAAGAATTTTAGTTTTATTTAACATAAAAACCTCCTATTTGCACAAAGAATTACTTTTATGTGCATATTATAACACATTAAGTGCTTTTTTGACAATTTATTTTAACGTTTAAACTCAACAATTGTTACACCTGCATCGCCTTCACCATAAGCGCCAAGGCGGAAAGATGAAACTTTTTTATTTTGGCGCAAATATTGCCATAATGCATTCTTTAAAGCGCCTGTACCTTTACCGTGAATAATAGTAACTGATCCTAAGTTTCTGCCATAAGCTAAATCAAGATACAGATCCACATTCATAACTGCTTCATCGCTAAGTTGGCCACGAACGTCAATAGACATAGGAACTGTGTTTTGTGCCCTGTGAATACTTGAAGAAGCAGTAAAAGTGCTATTAGCCTTTGTTTTGGCTTTGGCAAGGTATTTTTTTTCTATTTCCATTTGCATAATGCCTATGGTTACAATAGCTTTGCCTTTTGAGTTTGGTAGAGCAAAAAGAGTACCTTCTTTATCAAGAGACGTTACGTAAACGTCCATACCTAAAACGAATTCTTTTATTGGTTCGCCCTGTTTTATTTCTTCTTGCGAACTCTCTTCATTAAGTTTTATTTGTTTTTTTAATTCCCTCGCTTTAAAAATCGCAGAAGGATCCGCATTATTTTTAAGTTCGTTTAACTCATCAATAACTTTTTTAACTTCATTTAATGCATCTTTCTTGATTTTTTCTGCTTCTTTTTGTGCAAGTTTAAGAATTTTTTCTTTTTCTTTTTCTAACTGTTG
>JAZSPY010000120.1:0-17926 GCA_045537705.1 Clostridia bacterium | reverse complement strand
ATTATACCTTTTTTTTTACGATATGTAAACCTTAAAAAATAATAAAATCATTTGCCATTAAGTAAAAATAAGTATATAATATAAACATAATAGGATATTATGGAGTTTTTTATGGAAACTATTGCGGCAATAGCAACCCCTGCAGGTAAAGGTGGCGTAGCCATAATTCGCATAAGCGGTGAAGGCGCCCACGATTGTTTAGATAGGGTATTTAAAAAACAGAATATGGAAATGCGTAAAATGTATTACGGCGGCGTTTATGATGGTGAAACCTTAATTGATAAATGCCTGTGCGTAAAGTTTGATAAAAACGCATCTTTTACAGGGGAAGAAACTGCCGAGATTCAATGTCACGGTGGCTATGCCTCTGCCCGCGATATTCTTGAAACCGTGCTTAAAAACGGTGCCAAAATGGCAAAAAGCGGTGAATTTACTCGCCGTGCATTTATGAACGGAAAAATAGATCTTTCTCAAGCTGAAGCAGTAGGGGATATTATTGAAGCCGATACGAAAAACGCTTCCCGTGCCGCCGCACGCATTTTAAGCGGTGCTTTAGGGCAGAAGATATCAAATTTTCAAGATCAGTTAAAGGAACTTTTAACTGAAATTGAAGCAGGCATAGATTATCCTGATGAAATTGATGAACAACATACCTCTGAAACTATACAAGCAGTTGTTGAAAATATGATTCCCGAAATTGAAAAACTGATTTCGGGCTACAATATGGGCAGAATCACCAAGGAAGGCTTAAAGGTGTGCCTGTTAGGTAAGCCCAATGCAGGCAAATCGTCTCTTTTAAATGCCGTTTGCGGATATGAAAGAGCCATAGTTACTGATATTGCAGGTACTACAAGGGATACTTTGCACGAAATTCTTGATATTGCAGGCTTAAGGGTACATTTGTTTGATACTGCAGGTATCCGCGAAAGTGATGACATTATTGAGATTCAGGGCGTAAAAAGAAGTAATCTTACTGCAAAAGAAAGTGACGTTATTCTTTTGGTGCTTGATTTAAGTGAAGACCTTGATCTTTCCTTTGTTGATTTTGAAGAGTTAAAAGATAAAAAAGGCTTGTTTGTTCTTAATAAACAGGATATAAAAGTTAATGAAAATATTATATTGCCTGAACTTTGGGAAAAGGTTGAAATTTCCTGTAAAACTGGGGAAGGCATTGATAAAGTTGTTGATTTTATTAAATCAGTTGCAAGGGAAAACGACGTTAGCGATCAATTAACCGTTACAAGTGCAAGGCATTACGAAGCATTGGTAAATGCAAAAAATTCCCTTTTGAATTGTTTAACTGAATTACCCCCTGATATTTTAAGTATTGATCTTACAAACGCCTGGAGTGAACTTGGCGTTATAACAGGGCAAACGGTAACCGAAGATATTGTAAACAACATATTTGAAAAGTTTTGTGTAGGAAAATAATATGATTTATTTTGATGGTGAATTTGATATAGCGGTTGTAGGTGCAGGCCACGCAGGGTGTGAAGCGGCACTTGCAAGCGCAAGAATGGGCTTAAAAACATTAATGATAACCTTAACTAAAGATGCAATTGCCTTTATGCCTTGTAACCCTGCTATCGGCGGAACAAGTAAAGGTCATCTCGTTCGGGAAATTGATGCTTTAGGCGGGCAAATGGGAATAAGTGCAGATGCTTGCGCTATTCAGATGAAAATGCTTAATTTAAGCAAAGGCCCTGCAGTGTATTCTTTAAGATCACAGGCTGATAAAATGGAATATCAGCTTTATATGCGTAAAGTTGTTGAAAATCAGGAAAACCTTACCGTTATTCAGGATGAAGCAACGGATATTATAACCGAAGATGGTGTTGTTACAGGGGTTGAAACTGCAATTGGCGCAAGATATCAGGTTAAGGCAATAGTAATTGCAACAGGCGTCTATTTAAAAAGCCGTATTATTACTGGTGAATGGGAACGGGATTGCGGTCCTTCAGGCTTTGTAAATTCACGCTATTTAACCGATGCATTAAGTAAACTAAACATTCCCATTCAACGTTTTAAAACAGGAACTCCTGCACGTGTTGATGGTTCAACCATTGATTATTCAAAAATGGAAATTCAAAACGGAGATAGTGTTCCATACAGTTTCTCGTATTTAACTGAAGGTGAAGTTCAATCGCCTGTACCTTGCTATTTAACTTATACCAACGAAGAAACCCATAAAATCATACTTGATAATATCCACCGTTCGCCAATGTATTCAGGCAACATTAAGGGAACAGGTACAAGATATTGCCCAAGTATTGAAGATAAAATTATGCGCTTTAAGGATAAGGAAAGGCATCAGCTTTTCATTGAACCTGAAGGCCTTTATACTAACGAAATGTATCTTCAGGGCTTATCCTCATCACTTCCTGCTGAAGTGCAAAGGGATATGATACATACTATCCCAGGGCTTGAAAACGCAAAAGTTGTGCGCCCCGGATACGCTATTGAATACGATTGCATTGATCCCCTTTCACTTTACCCAACGTTACAGGTTAAAACTGTAAAAGGTCTTTATTGCGCAGGTCAGATTAACGGATCTTCCGGGTATGAAGAAGCCGCGGCACAAGGCCTTTTGGCAGGCATTAACGCTGCACTTTATATTAAGGGCGAAGAACCTTTAATCCTTTCTCGTTCTGAAAGTTATATTGGTGTTTTAGTTGATGATTTAACTGTTAAAGGCACTAATGAACCTTATAGAATGATGACTTCTCGCGCAGAATTCCGCTTAAGCTTAAGGCAGGATAATGCCGATATGCGCCTTACACCATTAGGTAAAAGGGTAGGGCTTGTAACGGAAGAAAGATATAACGCTTTCTTAGAAAAAATTCAGCGCCAAGCTAAAGCAACTGAAGTTTTAAAGAAAACTAAGCCAAGTTACGAGCAAACAAAAACAATTTATGCTCAAAAAGGTCTTGAACAACCAAACGGACCTGTTTCCTGCGTTGATATGTTAAGAAGAAAAGAGTTTTCATATTTTGAACTTTTAGAATATTTTCCTGAACTTGTTCCATTAAAAAAGGCTGAAGCTATGACTGTTGAAACCGATATAAAATACGATGGTTATCTTAAAAAACAGGAAGCACAGATAAAGGAAATGCAAAAGCTTGAAAAACGCCTTTTGCCACAAAATATGGATTATAATAAAATATCGGGCTTACGTATTGAAGCAAGGCAAAAATTAACAAAACTTCAGCCTGCATCAATTGGCCAGGCAAGCAGAATAAGCGGTGTTTCACCTGCTGATATTGCGGTACTTCTTGTTTCTATGGAAAAAGGTGAAATAAATGAGTGAATTAAAAAATAAAATATCACGCATCTTTTCAGAAAACGGAATTACTTTAACTGAAAAACAGGCAAATCAGTTTGAAATTTATCTTAATTTTCTTTTAGAGTATAATGAAAAAGTAAATTTAACAGCTTTAACGCAGGAAGATGAAGTTATATTAAAACACTTTGTAGATTCCTGTATGGGTGCTTCTTTAATAAAAGAAAATGCCCTTTGTGCCGATATTGGTACAGGCGCGGGTTTTCCCGGTGTTCCCCTTGCAATTTTAAGGGAAGATATTACCGTATTATTGGTTGATGCCCTTAATAAAAGGCTTGTGTTCTTAAATGAATTAAAGGAAAAGTTAGGTTTAAAAAATATTTCAACTCTTCATGCCCGCAGTGAAGATGCCGGTCAAAGCAAGGAAAACAGGCAAAAGTTTGATTATGTTTTTTCCCGTGCTGTTGCAAGAATGAACGTGCTTTTAGAATATGATCTTCCTTTTGTAAAAGTGGGGGGATATATGCTTGCCTGGAAAGGTCCGCAAGTAAACGAAGAGTTGAATGAAGCCCAAAACGCTATGAATATTTTAGGCGGTACGCTTAAAAAAGTTCATAAGCAAGCCATTCTTGATACGGAACATTATATTGTACAAGTTAAAAAAATAAAGGATACGCCAAACAAGTATCCAAGGCAAGCGGGACTTATAAAAAAGAAACCCCTTTAATAGTTGTTGACTTTAATGGATAATTTTGCTAAAATGATTTAAGATAAATGAATGTGAGGTCATAAAAATGATTTTTACTTTAGGAACAACAGATGTTCGCACAAAAACGTATTCAAACCTTGAAAGCCTTGAAAAAGATCTTGTTAATTGTTCATTGGGCTCAGTTTATGCAGGGCAGAAAAAGGGTACTGAAAGCGCATGGAATATGGTTGCAGTTACCGATCACGATACAGGCGAATACTTTGGTGTTGGTGTGCTTTGCGCAACTAACAGGGAACCGCACATTCTTGCTACAGATAATCAAATGCTTTTTATCGGTGCAGATAATTTTGTTATCGTGTTTGATATTTTGGAAAAACAAGTGCGTTCAATTATACCTATGCCAAGCGATTTTGTAGATTTCTTTTATCTTCCGGAACGTGAAATGGTGTTTATGGTGCATAAAAAAGGCGTGTTCGTTAAAGATGATGAAGCACAAGATATCTGGCGCGTTTCAAGAGGTACGATGACAGGTTATGCGCTTGAAAAAAATCTTTTTGTTATGACTTTGGCAAACGGCAAAACGGTAGCATTTAAAATCACAAACGGTAAAGAAGTTAACTTAAAATAAAAAAAAGCGGTCTGAAAAATCAGACCGCTTTTTTTATTTTTTCTTGTAGATTTTTACGCCTTCATCATCAATATCATCGTCTATAATTTCTATTTCGCTTTCATCTAAAACAACTTCGTTTTCAACATTTTCTTCGTTTGCATCTTCGGCAATCTCTATGTCAAAATCTTCGTCGTAATCAACTTCCTCATTGTCATTATAATCATCATCATAATCATCATCAGGATCATTGTTGTTCTTGTTTTTAAGGATCGCAAGGATAATTATCAATGCAAGCACTATAAATAAGAATAAAACTGAAAGTATGATTATAAGAATGAATCTTTTATCGGGGCTATTATTTGTTGCATTTGGTGTTGGTGTAGGCGTGGCTGATTCAGCAGGCGTTTGCGTTGCATTTACAAAGTTTACAGTATGGCTTGTGTTTATAGTTGTGTGCTCATTGTTTATTGTATAGCCAAGATTAAATAAAACAGCTGTTGCATCATTATAAATGTCAACGTCAACAGTAAATGTGTATTTTCCCGGCTCGCCATTTTTCATGGCAGGAACAATAATATTATCAAAGCTAAGCTTTTCAAAAAGGTTTGTTTCTTCGGTAATAACAATATCTCTTAATTCATAATTGGTTCCGTTTTCAATTTCTAATGTAAATTGAACCTTACCGGGTCCTGTTATTTCCTGGGGTTCCACTTTTGAAATATGCAAAAATATCTCATTTGGCAACTTAATAGGCTTATCTGTTTTTGCAGAAATTTCTTTATCGCCATCAGCATTTTCATAAGTATATACTATTTTAAATTTGTAAAAACCGCTTTTGCTAATGGGTGCAGTGTAAGTTCCGCTATAATCTTGGCCAATATCAATGGAGGGTATTTCTTTAACCAGTATAGCGTCAGCAGAATCACTGTTATATACACGAACATTAAGAAGTTTTAAACTGGTTGTGTTTATAATCTGATAATTAAAAGTGTGATTATCACCCTTGTTTAAAGCAACGTAGCTATCGCAGGTAAGTGAAATGGAGGGTGTAATATCTTCAGAAACTATCTTTACGCTTTCTCCGCTATTTTCATAACCTTCACCCTCATAGGTATAAGTTATAATAGGGGAAAGATTGATTTCACCGTCAAGCACAATCGTAATATACTTAATAATAGTTCCGTTTACTGAAAGATAATCATCAGTTGTAAAAGCATCAAGCCCATTTAAATCAGTAACTGCGCTATCTTTAATAAGAATATTTTTTACAGGCACGTTACCGGTATTTTTGATAAAGTATTTAACTTGTATTAAAGATCCGGGTACTGCGGAAGTGGATTCTACAACAGCTTCAATTGATAATTCAGGCTTAGGTTCAACAACTTCAATTTCTGCCGAAGTCTTTCTTAATGCACCTGAAAAATCCATCCAATCAAGTGTAAATTCAACATTTGTGCCCACCTTGGTACTGGGGATGAATACGTCGCTTTCAAAGAAGTATCCGCTATCATTTACGAATAGTTCTTTGTTAACGGTATAAACGTCTTTTGTGGCTTCGTTAGTTATCGTTAAAAGTGTAAAATTTTCAGAAAAGAAATCTTCCCTTGCATTAAACACAAATTGAAGTTTGATGGAAACATCATCGTTATTTTTGTTAAGAACGATTTTACGTTCGTTATTATAAAACACCTTGAAATCCATAGGCGGAACAGTTGAAGGTGTTTTAGAAGGTTCAAGGGTAGCAGAATTTGTATTATTAGCCCCGGCAGATTGTGTGTTTTCAGGTGATCCTGTAGGCTCCCTTGTGGTTGGGGGGGTAAGTAAAGAAGTTTGTGTATTCGCTGCTGATTGCGTTGGTTCGGGGGAAGGCGTTGCAAAACAAGTGTTTATCGCCAAAATCAAAATAAATATCAAAGTCAAAACGGAAAGCAGACTTTTTTTCATCAAATAGACCTCCAATTGTAAAAAGCGTTATACGAGTATTATTGTATAAATACAAAACCATTATATAACAAGTTAGAAGTTAAGTCAAGAAGAGTATAAAGGTGATTTTTTGTAATAATTTAACATATAATTTTGTTGGTGATGATTTTGTGAATAAAGTAATAAAAGCAATAATATCAATTTTTTTAATAGTTTCGGTGATTATTTTGCCGGGAAAAATGTTTAGATTCCTTGATAATGATAAGATAACTCAGGAGATGTATCAAAGGCGCGAAAAGTATTTTTACGGTGTTATAAATTTATGGCAAATTGATTGTTTTGAAGGGGGAACAGGTTCAAGGGCGAACTGGTTAAAAAACATAGTTTCAGGATTTGAAAAAAGAAACAACGGTGTGTTTGTAAACGTGGAATCTCTTTCCCTTGAAACAGCAAATAATTTATTAAAAAGCGGTCAAAAAAAGCCTGATATTATTTCCTATGGAACAGGGCTTGAAATTCAAGAAAATATGCTTATGGATTTAACTGAAATTAGCGTTTCGGGATTTGCTTCAAAAGTCAGCAATAAAGCGGTTCCCTGGTGTATGGGCGCTTATTTTATGATAGGTGATTGCAATAAAGATTTATGGGGCAATGATGGCAGAATTGTATCAACAAAAAAGGCGCAAAAAATCGTGTATTCAGTAGGTGTTCCCAACAGAAACGGATATACTTCATTAAAGGCTTTAAAACTAAATTGCACCAATGATTTTTCTGATGAAAAAGCACTGTTTTTTGGTTCTTCGCAGGAAATCTTTGAAGCCTATAATTACTCCCAAAAAATTAACAGAATGATAGGTACCCAACGTGATTTTTATCGTATGGCTTCGGCACAAAGCAATAATAAATTACGTGAGGGTGAAACGTTGTTTCTTGGGTATACGGATCTTATTCAGTACCTGTCAATTTTAAGTTGCGATAATATCAAAAAAATAACAACGATGAAACAGTTTATTGAGTTTATGTTGGAAAACGACCAACAAAGTAGATTAGGTGAAATCGGTATGTTTCCGATAAAAACTGATGCTGAACCTGTTTATGATAACAGTTATATGGTTTCCGCCTGGGAAAACGTAAAAAAGCAGGGTATAATTTGCACAAGTTATATCTTTAATTGCACTTCAGGTAACGAAGAACAAAAAAAGTGTTTAAATTTTTTGCAAAAAAAGGAATAATTAGTCAAAAAACAATTGATATTATTTATATTTTAGTATATAATACTGCATAGTATATGTTAGGGAGGGACAGTATGTCCATTGATAATTTTAAAGCATATATTTCCCAAAAGGGTTTTGATTATGAATTAAATGCAAAAATGCAGGAATATACCACCCTTAAAATTGGTGGAAAAGCAGATATTTTGGTTGAACCACGCACAACGGAAGAGCTTGTTGCTTTAATCAAAAAAGCAGATGAAGAAAATGTTCCCGTTACATTTATCGGCAACGGATCAAACCTGCTTGTACGTGATGGGGGAATCCGTGGCGTAGTAATTAAGTTTGGATTAAACTTTTCTGATACTACGGTAGAAGGTAACGTTATCACTGCAAAAAGTGGTATCTTAATGTCAAAACTTGCAAGCATTGCCGCAGATAATTCTTTAACAGGCTTTGAGTTTGCTTCAGGGATACCCGGAACTTTAGGCGGTGGTATCGTTATGAATGCAGGGGCTTATAAAGGCGAATTAAAGGATGTTGTTGTTCAGGTTACCGCATTGCTTAAAGATGGTACCATAAAAGTTTTTAATGAGGATGAACTTGATTTTTCATACAGGCACAGTATTTTTACCGATAGCGATATGCTTGTGCTTGAAGCAAAAATAAAACTTCACAAAGGCAATCAGGTAGAGATTAAAGAAAAAATAAAAGAACTTTCACAAAAACGCAGAACAACTCAGCCTTTAGAATATCCAAGCGCAGGCTCAGCATTTAAACGCCCACAAAACGGATATGCCGCAGCAATGATTGATGCTTCAGGATTAAAAGGATATACAGTAGGCGGTGCGCAGGTTTCAGAAAAACATGCAGGATTTGTTATTAACAAAAATAATGCTACCGCTGATGATGTTGTTAATTTACTTAAAGATATACAAACAAAGGTTCACGATAAGTTTGATACAATGCTTGAACCTGAAATAATAATTATTGGAGAAGAAGTTTGATTACAGGAGATTTTCATACCCACGCAAGTTTCAGCCATGGTAAAGGCAGTGCCTATCTTAATGCTGAAGAAGCTACAAAAAAAGGCTTAAAAAGTCTTGCTATAACCGAACACGGATTATTTATCCTTGCAGGCGGTCTTAAATCGGCAGAAATTAAAGAAGCACGTAAAGAATTTGATGATGCGCAAAAAGCGTTTCCAAATTTGCAAATGTACTTTGGCGTAGAAGCTGATCTTATTTCGCCTGAAGGTGAAGTTGATTTACCAAAAGGATATAAAGATATTTTTGATGTAGTTCTTTTAGGTATGCACTATTTTGTGAAAGGTACAAAGTTACGAAACGTTATTGTTATCGTTTGGCAGAATCTTTTTAGATTTTTTATTCGTAATAAGGAACGTTTAAGCAAAATAAACACTAAGGCCCTTTGCAAAGCGATGGAAAAATACAGGATAGACGCCTTATCTCATTTAGGGACAAGCATGCCTAATTACGATATTGAAAAAATTGCAGATACTGCAGTAAAAACCGATACGTGTATTGAATTAAACAACAAGCATCAGTCGCTTTCTTTTGAGCAGCTTGTATATTTAGCAAAAACCAACGTAAAGTATTTGCTTTCATCAGATGCCCACGATCCAAAGGATGTTGGTGAAGTTGAAACTATGCTTAAACTTGCTTTGGAAGCAGGCATAGAACCAAAGAATATTTTAAATCTTGATCAGATTTATATACCAAAGAAATTTAGGGAAGGATAAAAAATGAAATTTGTTATTTTGACAGGGCTTTCCGGTGCGGGAAAAACAACTGCATTAAAGATACTTGAGAATTTAGGCTTTTTTTGTGTAGATAATCTTCCAAGCGTGCTTTTAACAAAGTTTGCCGATATTTGTTTTCAGGGGAATCCCGAATTCAATAAGGTTGCCATCGGTATTGATGCCCGTGGCAGAAGTTATTTTGACGCCCTTGAATCCGCCCTTGACTATATGGATAAAAACAATTATCCAACAGATGTTCTCTTTCTTCAGTGCGATAAGGACGTGCTTGTTAACAGGTACAATTTTACCCGCCAGGCACACCCTTTAAAAGAAGAAGGCGGAACTATTTTAGAGTGTATTGAAAAAGAAATCAAAATTCTTGAACCTATAAAAAAACATGCAAGCTTTTTAATTGATACATCAAAAATGCAAACTAAAAACGTAAAGCTTGCTTTAGAAAGATTGTATGGCGAAAACAAGCATTCAATGGTAAGAACTTACGTTTCTTCCTTTGGCTTTAAACGCGGCATCCCTGTGGATGCGGATTTTATGTTTGATGCAAGATTTTTACCTAACCCGTTTAACGTTTCTGAATTAAGAAGTCATTCCGGTTTAGAAAAACCTGTATTGGATTATTTAGGTAGTTTTGAAAGTTTCAATAACACTGTTGAGCATATTTATCAGCAGTTAAAATATATTATTCCCCAGTATTCAGCATCAGGTAAGCAGGAACTCTTTTATGCTATTGGTTGCACAGGCGGTTTTCACCGTTCCGTTGCACTGGCTGAAGCAGTTTCAAATAAACTTAAAAGCGAAGGCTTTGAAGTTGTTTGTGAGCATCGTGATTTTGATGCAGAAGGCGAAAAATGGAAAGATCCTACACCACAATAACAAAAGATGAACTTTGTAAACTTCGCTTTACAAAGGACCATCATCTTTTAGCAGAACTTTCAGCGTTTTCCTTTTCCTCAGGCAACATAAAACTGGGTAGGGGAAGCCTTGTACTTGAACTTTCAAGTGAAAATGAAAACGTTATTGTACGTATGGGTTCAATAATAAAAAGGCTGTATAAAAACTTTCCTGAAATAAGGGCGGTTGAAAAAAATCAGCCTAAAAAACATACGGTTTATAAAATGGATATCACCCCTAACAGCCCTGAAGGTCAGATGCTTTTTGAAATCGGTTTGCTTGAAGGCGTGTGCGAAGATTATTCTTTTGGGCAAATCAATAAAAAGGTTTTTGAGCCTGAGGGTTGTTTTGAAGCCTCATTGCGCGGCGCATTTTTAGGCTGCGGTGTTCTATGTGATCCTGAGAAAAGTTATAGGCTTGAATTCGTTTTATCCCACGATGAATTTGCTCAATATCTTTTAAACACTTTGATTGAAAAGGGTATGAATGCAAAATTTACAACCCGAAGGGAACGTAACGTTATCTATTTTAAGCAAATTGAATATGTTGCAGATACTTTGATTATGTCGGGCGCAACTAACGTTATGATGCAGCTTGAATCCATCAGCGTTAGTAAAGCGATGAAAAATCAGATTAACCGCACAGGTAACTGCATCGTTGCAAATATACAAAAAACCGTAAATGCATCACAAAGGCAGATAGATGATATAAACGCACTTCTTAAAGCAGGGGTAAAACTTACAAAACCTTTAAAGGAAGCCTGTGATTTAAGGCTTAATAACCCTGATACTTCCTTATCGGATTTATCAAAAATAAGCGGTATTTCAAAATCCGCATTAAACAAACGATATATTAAAATACGCAAAATGCGTGAAGAAATTTAAAGAAAGGATATGGCAATATGGGTTTTATTCATCTTCATACACATACTGAATATTCGCTGCTTGATGGCGCTTCAAGAATTGATGAACTTATTCAGGCAACAAAAGAAGCGGGTATGGATTCTATTGCCATAACCGATCACGGCGTAATGTACGGCGCTGTTGAATTTTATAAAGCGGCGCAAAAGCACGGAATAAAAGCGATTATCGGGTGTGAGGTTTACGTTGCACCACGTTCACGCTTTGATAAAGCAGGCAAAACTGATAAAGAGTATGCACACCTTATTCTTTTAGCAAAAGATTCAATAGGGTATGAAAATCTTATTAAACTTGTTTCACTTGCTTATACCGAAGGCTATTATTATAAACCACGCATTGATTACGATCTTTTAGAAAAACATACACAAGGGCTTATATGCCTATCTGCCTGCCTTGCAGGTGATATACCGCAACTTCTTTTAAACGGCAATTTTGAGGAAGCGCAAAACCTTGCAAAACGTTTAAAGGATATGTTTGGTGATGATTTTTACATTGAACTTCAGGATCATAACATTCCTGAACAAAAGCAGATTTTACCTTCTTTAATTAAGCTTGCCCGCACTCTTAATATTAAGATGGTGGCTACTAATGACGTGCATTATATCCATAAAGAAGATGCACAGATGCACGACGTTCTGTTGTGTGTTCAAACAGGCAAAACTCTTGATGAACCTAACAGAATGCGCTTTTCAACTGAGGAGTTTTATTTAAAAACCGAAGAAGAAATGCGTGGGATTTTTGATTTTATACCTGAAGCTATAGATAATACGGTTGAGATTAAAGATAAATGCAATTTTAATTTTGAGTTTGGTAATATTCACATTCCGTATTATGAAGTGCCTGATGGCTTAACTGCAGCCCAGTATCTTTATAAGCTTGGTATGGAAGGCTTAAATAAAAAATATCCTGAAATCACAAAGGAAATTCAGGATCGCTTTGATTATGAGTACAATATGATCAAGCGTATGGGTTATGTTGAATATTATTTAATCGTATGGGATTATATCAACTATGCCCGTAGCGTTGATATTGTTGTTGGTCCGGGGCGTGGCTCTGGTGCAGGAAGTCTTGTTGCTTATGCCATCGGCATTACCAATATAGACCCCTTAAAATATAATCTTCTTTTTGAACGTTTCCTTAACCCTGAACGTGTAAGCATGCCTGACTTTGATGTTGACTTTTGCTTTGAACGAAGGGGCGAAGTTATTGAATACGTAAAAAGAAAATACGGTGCCGATCACGTTGCCCAGATAGCAACCTTTGGTACTATGAAAGCCCGTGCAGTTATCCGTGATGTTGGCAGGGTAATGAACCTTCCTTATGCGGATGTAGATAAAATTGCCAAAATGATACCAAGGGAACTTGATATCAACATTGAAAGGGCGTTAAACGTTAATCCCGAACTTCGTGAAGCCTGTATGGATCCGCAGATAGAAAAACTTATATATTTTGCTAAAAAGTTAGAAGGCTTGCCACGAAACTCATCAACTCACGCTGCAGGCGTTGTTATTTCAAAAAATCCCGTTGATACTTACGTACCCCTTTGCGTTAACGGTGAAATGGTGGCAACACAATACGTTGCAAAATACCTTGAACAACTTGGGCTTTTAAAGATGGACTTCTTAGGTTTAAGAACTTTAACAGTTATAAGGGATACGTTGGAATTTATAAAAACACGTACAGGTACAAAACCAGATCTTTCACAAATAAGCTTTGATGATAAAAACGTTTATAAGATGATTGGTCAAGGCGAATGTGACGGTATATTCCAGCTTGAAAGCAATGGCATGCGTGCTTTTATGAAAGAATTAAAACCCACCTGCTTTGAAGATATCGTAGCAGGTATTGCATTGTACCGACCGGGCCCTATGGATAGTATACCTAAATACATTTTCGGCAAAGAAAACCCCGAAAAAGTAGAGTATCAGCATCCAATTATGAAAAACGTTCTTGAAGTTACCTACGGTTGTATGGTTTATCAGGAACAGGTTATGCAAATCGTTCGTGATGTTGCAGGGTATTCCTTAGGCCGAAGCGATATAATGCGCAGGGCCATGAGTAAAAAAGACCAAAAGGCAATGGAAACTGAACGTAGGTATTTATTTACGGCTTAGAAAATGAAGATGGCACAGTTGCTGTTCCCGGTGCAATAAGAAACGGTATCAGTGAAGAAACTGCAAA
Source organism: Clostridia bacterium (assembly GCA_045537705.1). GTDB lineage: Bacteria > Bacillota > Clostridia > Christensenellales > QALW01 > UMGS1322. The sequence goes on along the minus strand of JAZSPY010000120.1, from coordinate 4,421 downwards.
CGCGATCTTTGATAAAATTGCAGTTTTTGCACAGTATGCGTTTAATAAATCCCACGCTGCAGCATATGCGGTAGTTGCATATCAGACCGCATATTTAAAATGCTATTATCCCTTGGAATTTATGGCGGCTATGCTTAATTCGCTTTTAGGTGATGAAGATAAAACTGCAAGATATATCCGTTATTGCAGGGAGCATAACATTACGATTTTACCGCCCGATGTTAACTCAAGCGTTTCAGGGTTTGCGCCTGTTGGCGGAAACTCCATTCGCTTTGGTTTAAGCGCCATTAAAAACGTTGGCATTTCAGGTGTAAATTCTATTGTAGAAGAAAGGGAACAAAAAGGTAAATTTACTTCCCTTGATGATTTTGCACAAAGAACCGTGTATATGTCAGACGTTAATAAGCGTATGGTTGAAAGTATGATAAAAGCAGGTGCTTTTGATTTTACTTCATATTCAAGGCGCGCGCTTTTAGGCGGTTTTGAAGCAGTTCTTGATGGTGCGCAAAATCGTTCTAAAAATAGTTTGGAAGGTCAGCTTTCACTTTTTGATGATGCTTCTGTTTTAGAAAGCGTTCAGTTTGAAACCATAAAGGAAACAGGTGAATTTCCGCGGCTTAAATTCTTAATGCTTGAAAAAGAAATGCTTGGGGTATATTTAAGCGGTCATCCGTTAGAAAGATATGCGCAAAGCATAAAAAATATAGGATTTGATCTTTCAGAAATTTCGGTAGAAACCGATGAGCAGGGCGATAGTATTTTAACTGATGATATTCTTCGCTTGGATAATAAAGAAGTTAAACTTATCGGCATTATTTCATCTATCCGCAAAAAAGCAACAAAAAGCGGATCAATGATGGCTTTTATAACTATTGAAGATCTTTATTCTTCAATAACAGGGCTGATTTTCCCACAAACGCTGTTAAAAAGCAGTAATTATATTTACGATGATGCAATCGTACAAATTAGTGGTAAATTAAGCGTTCGTGATGAAGAACAACCCACAATTTTAATAAACAGCATTATGCCCGCATTAGAAGATGGTGAGGCAGCAGAAGTTGAAATCTGGATAAGAATAAATGCTGAAAATCAACAGTACGTTGAAGAATTTAAAAACAATATAAATAATATGCAAGGTAACGGAACACCAATAATCTATTACGAAAACCTGCGTTTAAAGGAACAACTTGGCACAAAAATAGCCTTTGATGAAAATACTATTATGTCCATTAAACAAAAGTTTGGCTCCGAAAATATAAAGTTGGTAAAAAAATAGAAAAAAGGTAAATTCAAAACTTATGCAAATGGAATAATAGAAAGTTAAAGGAGAAAAATGAAATGGAAAACGAAGTTAAAAGGATAGCAGTATTAACAAGTGGTGGCGATGCGCCCGGTATGAACGCATGTATCAGAAGCGTTGTTCGTCACGGTATATACAACGGATTTGAAATGGTTGGCGTTGTTAAAGGTTATAACGGCCTTATTCAAAACGAAATGATTCCCTTAACCAACCGTTCGGTAGGTAATATAATCAACAGGGGCGGAACGCTGCTTCGTACCGCACGTTGTCTTGAGTTTAAAACTGAAGAAGGCCAGAAAACAGCCGTTGAAAACATTAAAAAGAACAATATCCACGGTGTTATCGTTATTGGTGGTGATGGTTCATTCAGGGGCGCTAACGTATTAACAAAACTTGGCGTTCCCGCAATCGGAATCCCCGGCACTATTGATAACGATCTTGCTTATACCGATTACACCTTAGGCTTTGATACGGCTGTAAATACAGTAGTTGATGCAATTACAAAAATTCGTGATACAATGGCAAGCCACGATCGTGTAAGTATTATTGAAGTTATGGGTAATAAATGCGGTGATATTGCACTTTATGCAGGTATCTGCGGCGGTGCAGAATATATTATCGTTCCTGAATACAAATGGTCTTACGAAAAACTTTGCAAAAAGCTTGAAGAAAGTAAGGAATCAGGTAAAACCTCAAGTATCGTAATCGTTGCTGAAGGCGCAGTTAAAGGTGCCGCTTTAGCAGAAGTAATTAAGCAAAGCACTACAATGGATACAAGAACATCAGTTCTTGGTTATATTCAGCGTGGCGGTTCACCAAGCGCTGATGACGTTTTACTTGCAAGCCGCTTTGGTGCGCACGCAATTGAACTTATCAAACAAGGTATTGGTGGCAGATGCGTTGGTATTAAAAACAATAAAATTATTGATATGGATATTGATGAAGCTTGCGCAATGAAAAAGGAATTCAATAAAGAACTTTACGATATCGCAGAAATTCTTTCAAGGTGATAAAAAATATGAAGATTATTATTGATGCAATGGGTGGCGATAACGCGCCACAGGAAATTATTAAAGGTACTGTTGAAACACTTAACGAACGCAAGGATTTTACAGTAATCTTTACAGGTAACGAAGAGCAGATTAAAGCAGAACTTCAAAAATACAAATATCCTTTAGATAGGGTGGAAATCGTGCATGCATCCGAAGTTATCGGTATGGATGAACATCCCGTTGAAGCAATTAAAAAGAAAAAGGATTCTTCTTTGGTTGTTGGGCAACTTCTTTTAAAGGAAGGTAAAGGCGATGCTTTTGTTTCCTGTGGTTCTACAGGCGCAATTTTAGCCTGTGCACAACTTCGCCTTGGCAGAATTAAAGGTATAAATCGCCCTGCACTTGCACCTGTTTTACCAAACGGCAAAAAAGGCGCAATGCTTATTGATTGTGGTGCAAACGTTGATTGTAAACCTATTAATTTAGCACAGTTTGCAGTAATGGGCAGCATTTATATGGAAAAAGTTCTTGGTGTTGAAAGCCCACGTGTTGGTTTAGCCAGCGTTGGAACGGAAGATACTAAAGGTAACGAACTTTCAAAAGCTGCTTTCCAATTAATTAAAGAACAAAATCTTGTAAACTTTATCGGCAACGCTGAAGGCAGAGACCTTTGCGATCGTGTTGACGTTATGGTTACCGATGGCTTTGTAGGCAACTTAATGCTTAAAAGCATGGAAGGTTTTGCGTCATTTATGATTGGGACAATGAAAAAATCCTTTAAAGCATCACCGATTAGAATGCTTGGTGCACTTTTATTAAAGCCTGCATTAAAAGAACTTAAACAATCAATGGATTATAATGCTTACGGTGGCGCACCGCTTTTAGGTGTTGATGGCGTTGTTATAAAGGGCCACGGTTCATCAAAAGCAAACACAATGCACGCCAATATTGCACAAGCAATAAAAATGGTTCAAACAAACGTTGTAGAAATTATTAAAGAAAATATTCCTTCAATGGTTGTTAATGAATAAATTCGTCTTTATTTAAATTTTTAGGAGGAAAAAATTATGTTTGAAGAAGTAAGAAGTCAGATTGCAGAGCTTCTTGGTATTGATGAAGCTGTAATCACAAAAGAAAGCAACCTTATCACAGATTTAAGGGCAGATTCAATGGATATTGCTACACTCTTATTAGAGGTTGAAGAAAATCACGGCATTGAAATTGCTGAAGAAGAACTTGAAAACCTTAAAACAGTTGGCGATATCGTAAAGTACATAGAAGCAAACAAAAAATAATTAAAAGGAATGCACAGGCTTAATTAAATAAGCCTGTGCTTATAATGTTTTATGAAAGAGTTAGAACAACAAATTGGTTATACTTTCAAGGATAAAAGTATTTTAGAGCATGCATTAACACACTGTTCCTATGGGGCAGAACATAACGTAAAACATAATCAACGTATGGAGTTTTTAGGGGATGCTGTTCTTGAAAATGTAATCAGCAATTATATTTATCACAATTTCCCTGATTATGATGAAGGCAAACTTTCAAGATTAAGGGCGTCTATCGTTTCGGAGGACCCGCTTTCTTCTGCTGCAGAAAAAATCAATCTTTCTGCTTTTGTTCGTTTAGGTGCAGGGGAAAAGGCAACGGGCGGCGCAAATAAACCAAGCGTGCTTTCAGATACGTTGGAATCTGTTTTTGCTGCAGTTTACCTTGATGGTGGCTTTTTTGAAGCACAAAAAGTTATTCTTAAAGTGATGGATGAAATTTTAAAAAATCCGCAGGAAAGGGCCCTTGATTTTAAAACAGCGTTACAGGAATATCTTTTCCGTAACGGTCCTGTTGATGTTGATTATAATCTTATAAGCGTAGTGGGTCCTTCACATAACGCAATCTTTACGGTTGAAGTTTATTGTGATAAAAAGTTTTTAGGCAGGGGCACTGGTACAAGCAAAAAACGTGCTGAGCAGGCCGCCGCAAAAGAAGCGTTTAATAAATTAAAAAAGTAACTTTGGAGGAAATATGTTTCTTAAAAGATTAGAAGTGTTTGGCTTTAAATCCTTTGCCGAACGTCTTGATATCAGTTTTTCAAACGGAATAACTGCAATCGTAGGTCCTAACGGAAG
>JAZSPY010000119.1:0-23745 GCA_045537705.1 Clostridia bacterium | reverse complement strand
TGAATTAACAGAAGGTGAAATCACCATTGACGGACAAAATATCAAAGACGTTACAATGGAATCGTTAAGGCGCAATATCGGTATCGTTCAGCAGGACGTTTATCTGTTTTCAGGTACTGTTAAAGAAAATATTCTTTACGGTCTGCCTGGCGCAACAGAAGAAGATATAATAAATGCTGCCAAGCTTGCAGGCGCCCACGAATTTATTTTAAGTTTGCCTAACGGTTACGATACCTACGTTGGTGAACGTGGCGTTAAGCTTTCAGGTGGGCAAAAACAAAGAATTTCTATTGCCCGTGTGTTCTTAAAAAACCCGCCTATTTTAATTTTAGACGAAGCCACAAGCGCGTTAGATAACGAAAGCGAGCATCTTGTTCAAAAATCCCTTGAAACCTTAGCAAAAGGCAGAACAACGTTAACTATTGCACACCGCCTTACCACCGTTAAAAATGCTGACAGGATTCTTGTGTTAACTGACGATGGTATTAAGGAAGAAGGCACCCACGAAGAATTAATGGAATTAAACGGTATTTACGCTTCACTTTATTTAATGTAAATCCCGTAAAAAGAGAAATTTTTAACTATAAAATTATTTATTATTTCTTTTTAAGAGAATCCGTTTATATTGTAATTTTTTGCTTGAAAATCAAGCAAAAATATAATATAATATTTATATCGTTAAATAGAACGGAGATATAAGACATGTTAGTAACAATGAATGAAATATTACCTGAGGCAAAAAAAGGTCATTATGCTGTTGGTTTATTTAATGCGGTAACCTTAGAATTAGCACAAGGCATTATCGCTGCAGCAGAAGAAACCGGTTCTCCTGTTATTTTCGGAACTGCTGAAGTTTTATTGCCATACAATTCTTTGGAAGATTTATCAATGATTTTAATTCCTATGGCAAAGCGTGCTAAGGTTCCGGTTGTTGTGCATCTTGATCACGGTTTACATAAAGAAACTTGCTTAAAGGCTTTAAAACTTGGTTTTTCATCAATTATGTACGATTGTTCAACCGATACTTACGAAAACAACTGTGCACGCGTTAAGGAAATGGCAGATATTGCACACTCCTACGGCGCTTCAATTGAAGGTGAAATCGGTCACATTGGCGGTGCTGAAGGTGCTGTTACTGCCGAACAACAGGCAGATGCTTCAAAGTTCTATACAACGCCCCAAGAAGCAAAAGATTTTGTTGAACGTACAGGCGTTGATGCACTTGCTATTGCAGTTGGTACTGCACACGGCGCTTATAAATTACCGCCTAAATTAGATTTTGATCGTATTAAGCAAATTGCTAATACCGTTTCTACCCCACTTGTTCTTCATGGTGGTTCAGGCTTAACGGATGAAGATTTCCGTAAATGTATTGAAATGGGTATTTCAAAGGTAAATATCTTTACCGATATTAATATTGCCGCTGTGGAAGCTGCACTTGCTAACTTTACAGATATGGGCAAAGGTATTATTGATTTACTTCCATCAATCCGTGAAGCTATTAAATTATCAGTTAAAGAAAAAATGCAGTTATTTGGTTGCTGCGGTAAAGCGCCTGTTACACAAAACGGTGTTGACGAAGCGCTTGTTCGCACTATTGTAGAAGAAGTTTTACGCGCACGTGGAATTAAATAAAAAATTAAGGCACCTTATAGGTGCCTTTTTTTAATTTAAAAGTATAGTTGAATAATTCAATACTAACGCGATAATAAGCCATATTCCTTGCGGGATAAACAGATATGCCCCGATTTTTGAATAAGAATAAAGTTTTCGTGCAGTTAAGTACGTTACCACAAGGTATGCAACAATGATTACAAGCCCTATATACATAAGGTGCAACGTAAAATAAAATAAACACCAGCTGATGTTTAAAACAGATTGCAATAAAAATAAACCGTATACTTTATTTGACGCATTATTTATTTGCGCTAAAGTTAAATTTACACCGTATAAAATATACAGTATTGACCATACTACCCCAAACACCCAACCGGGTGGCTGAAGTGATGGCATATTTAAGGATAGATACCAATCACTTTTTGTATCCACAAATAACATTGCAATACCTGCAGTTAACAGCGTTGCTAAAACGGAAATCATTATACTGTCAATTAACTTCTTTTTCATAAAAAAATCACCCCTATACACAAGTTTATGTGTATATTGGGGTGATTATGTTTTTTAACGAACGCCAAAGAGTAATTCACCAATTGATGGATAAGGCCAAACATCAGAAGAAACGATGGTTTCAAGTTCATCAACGTTATCACGAAGTTTTTCCATTAAAGGTAAAACAACATCCTTACAATGATATGCACGGGCTTTGTTATTTTTAATAGGCTTCATATCTTCAATAGCAACCCATAATTCTTCTAAAAGAACGTTTGCACTATTTAAAAGAACGGAAATACGCTTTACGTTTTCTTCTTCATAAGTGCAATCAATCTTTTTATTAAGAGTTTTTTTGCTGATTGCAGTATCGGCAAGCACTTTTGAATATGCGCTTACGCAAGGAAGGATATCTTTGCGAACCATATTTACCATTGTACGTGATTCAATGTTAATAAGCTTGTTATAGTTATCAAGCATAATCTCAAAACGTGATTCCATTTCTTCAGGGCTGAACACCTTATGAAGTGTAAAAAGCTGAACGTTTTCTTCATCAAGATAATGGCTTATGGCTTCAGGAGTTGTTCTGTAGTTCTTTAATCCCCTGTTTTCCGCTTCCTTAACCCATTTATCATCATAGCCGTTGCCGTTAAATATAATTGCTTTATGCTTTTTAATGGTTTCGCGGATTAAATTATTAAGTTCGCTTTCAAAATCAGATGCAGCTTCAAGCCTATCTGCAAACTGCCTTAAACTTTCAGCAACTGCAGTATTGATTACGATATTTGAATCAGAAACTGATGCAGAAGAACCAAGCATACGGAATTCAAACTTATTACCTGTAAAAGCAAAGGGGCTTGTACGGTTACGGTCAGTTGTATCTTTAGGGAATCTTGGAAGGGTATGTACGCCTACTTTAAGATTTTCCTTTTCTTTGGTTACGTAGTTGGTATCCTGTTCAATGGCATCTAAGATCGCTGTTAATTCATCACCTAAGAACATTGAAACGATTGCCGGTGGTGCTTCTGAAGCACCTAAACGATGATCGTTACCTGCGCTTGCGATGGATATACGCAATAAACCCTGATATTCGTGAACCGCTTTAATAACTGCACAAAGGAATAAAAGGAACTGTGCGTTTTCGTGGGGCGTTTCGCCGGGATTTAACAGGTTTACGCCTGTATCTGTAGTGATTGACCAGTTATTGTGCTTACCGCTGCCGGAAACCCCTTCAAATGGTTTTTCGTGCAAAAGACATTCAAGGTCATGCTCGCGGGCAATTTTCTGCATCATTTCCATTGTAAGCTGATTGTGGTCAACTGCAATGTTAGCGGTAGTGAAAATTGGTGCAAGCTCGTGCTGAGCAGGAGCAGCCTCGTTATGTTCAGTTTTGGCATAAACGCCAAGCTTCCATAACTCCTTATCAAGATCCTTCATAAAAGCGTGAACACGGGGCTTAATAGAACCAAAATAGTGATCATCAAGTTCCTGACCCTTTGATGGCATTGCGCCAAAGAGAGTTCTGCCTGTATAGATAAGATCCTTACGCTTATCAAAAAGTTCTTTAGGAATCAAGAAATATTCCTGTTCAGGACCAACGGTTGTTTTAACGCTTGCAGCATCTGAACCGAACAATTTTAAAACGCGCATTGTCTGGCGGTTGATGGCTTCCATTGATCTTAAAAGTGGTGTTTTTTTATCAAGCGCCTGGCCACCAAAGGAACAGAATGCAGTAGGAATACATAAAACGCCATCTTTAATAAAGGCGTAACTTGTGGGATCCCATGCAGTATAACCCCTTGCTTCAAAGGTAGCACGTAAACCACCGTTAGGGAAACTTGATGCATCGGATTCACCCTTAATAAGTTCCTTACCTGAAAATTCCATAATTACTTTACCTTCACCTGATGGTGAAATAAAGCTATCGTGCTTTTCGGCAGTGATACCGGTCATAGGCTGGAACCAATGTGTATAGTGGGTTGCACCTTTTTCAATTGCCCATTCCTTCATTGCATTTGCAATTTCATTTGCAATACTGATGTCAAGGCGATGGCCGTGCTTGGTTGTCCATTGCAGCGCATCATAGATTTCCTTAGAAAGCATTTTGCGCATCACGTCATCATTAAAAACATTAGATGCAAAAATTTCGGTTACCTTTTCCATAAAGCACTCTCCTGTAAAAATTAAAAGCAAAAACTTTTCTACATAAATTATACAATCTATGGGCGTATTTTGTCAATCAATAAAAAAGCCACTTAAAATAAGTGGCTTAAATAGTTTATTATAGTTTCATTGCAACGTCCCAGGCCTGCCAGATAACTGTGCGAAGGCTACCAACCTTTGATGCATCACCGATAATATGTACGTTGCCTTTCTTTTTACTTATTGGGTTAGGCTTATAGCCTACGGAAAGGATAACATCATCCTTTACGATTTCCTTTATAGTTTCATCTTTTAAAAGCACTTCTACGGTGTTTTCGTTAATCTTTTGCACCTTTGCTTCAAGGAAAACAGGTATTTTGTTTGCATTAAAGAAATCCCTTAAGAAGCTTGTGTTTGCAAGGCAGATTTTATCTGAAACTATTAAATCGTTTTTCATTTCAACAATAACAGGTTTTTTGCCCTGGAGATAGAGATCATATGCAATTTCACAACCTGTAAGGCCGCCGCCTACTATAACAACGTTTTCGCCAACTGTTTTATTCTGAAGTAAATAATCAATGGCTTCAACTGTTGTTTCAACACCGGGAATATTTGGTGTAATCGGCTTTGCGCCTGTTGCAATAATAACTTCATCAGCGCCTAAAGCATCAACTTCAGTTACTTCTGAATTAAGCTTAACCTGAATTGGATATTTTGTTATTTCACGCCTGTACCAAGCAATCAGTTCCTTATCCTTTTCTTTAAAGGAAGGTGCTGCCGCGGCAATAAATACACCGCCTAATTTATCGGATTTTTCGTAAATGGTTACGTTATGGCCACGCTTTGCAAGAACAATTGCTGCTTCCATACCACCAATACCGCCACCAATAACTGCGATATTCTTTTTCTTTTTGGCAGGTGTGATTTTATATTTATCTGATTGCATTACCTGTGGATCAAGGGCGCAACGGGCAATATGGCTTGCATCATAAATACTTTGTGCATTGGCAACACCTTTATAGTGTGCCATATTAAAGCAAGCGTTATGGCAACATATACAGGGGCGGATATCTTCTAACCTATCTTCAATAAGTTTTGTTACCCAGGAAGCATCTGCAAGGAACTGCCTTGCAATGCCAACGCCATCAATAAGACCTTCTTTAACAGCCTTTGCGCCGATATCGGCTTCCATTCTGCCTGCGCAAACAACAGGAATATCCACATATTTTTTAATGTGTGCAACATCTTGTAAATTGCAGTTTTGGGGCATATACATTGGCGGATGTGCCCAGTACCAAGAATCGTAGGTTCCGTTATCGCAGTTAAGCATATCGTAGCCTGCATCTTGAAGATATTTTGCCGCCTTTTCGCTTTCTTCCATATCCCTGCCGATTTCCGTAAATTCTTCGCCGGGAACTGCACCAACACAAAAATCCTTTACGTAAGAACGAACTGAATAACGCAAGGAAACGGGATAATCTTTACCGCAGGCTTCCTTAATAGCTTTTACGATATCCGTTGCAAAGCGATAGCGGTTTTCAAAATTGCCACCGTAATTATCGGTTCTTTTATTTGTATAATTAAGTGTAAACTGATCTAAAAGATAGCCTTCGTGAACGGCATGAACTTCAACACCATCAACCCCTGCTTCCTTACAGAGCTTTGCGGTTTTTGCAAATGCATCAACGATCTCACCAATTTCCTTAACAGTTAAAGCCCTTGTTGTTACTTTATCGGACCAACGGGAAGGTAATTCGCTTGGGCTTGCTGATTGATATGGAACGTTAATAAGAGGCTTTATTATATCCCTGACTATAGGAGTATTATGAATCATCACAAGTGGTGTGGGAATCGCCCAACTTCTGCCCATACCTGCAGTAATCTGAACAAAAAGTTTAGCGCCTGTTTTATGGATTTCATCCATAAATTCCTTTAATTCTTTAAACATTTTTTTATTCTGATAAAGCCACTGATTCATAAAAGTACTTTTTATGGGGGCAATACCGGGAATAATCAAACCAACGTTATTTTGCGCCTTTTCTAAAAAGAATTTTGCCGCTTCTTTATCAAAATGGTTGCCGGTTTTTTCCATCCAACCAAACAGACTTGTACCACCCATTGGACAAAGAACGATTCTGTTCTTGATTTCAACGTTACCTATCTTCCAAGGGGTAAATAAAGCTTCGTATTTCTGATCCATTTTTACACTTCCTTTTTAAATTTAATTACTATTATTATACAAAAAAATACCGGTTATTGTCAATATCCGCGCACAAAAAAAAGACTGTTGCTCTTTGCAACAGCCTTTATGTTTTTTATTCGGTTGGTTCTTCCGGCATTACAAGATTGAAGCTATCAAAGTTGTAACCTTCCTGCTTATTGATTACGTCAAATAAAATCTTTTCAACTTCAATTGTCTTTGTGCTCATATTGCCCATATGATCTGTTCTTTCATCAACGAACTTAAGGGTCATACCTGTTGTGTTAAAGGATTCATCAACATAGAGATGATATTTGAAAAGACCATTCTTAAAGAAATAATGTGTGCAAGAAATACCTGCAACGGTTTCTGTGCCCTGGTTTTCAAGCTGATCCTTGTCATAACGTAAGTGAGATGAGAAGAAGCTTCCATCAAGGTTTGCATCTGTTAAAGCAAATGATGACTGACCTGTTGCTGCGATGGTAAATGTTTCGCCGCCATCAGTGCTTGTTAAAATAACGCCTGAATAGCTAACTTCAACGTATTTCTTGGTTACAGTTGAACCATCTGCTGCAGGTTCTGTTACTGTATAGCTAACGTAATAGTTGTTAAGCTGTGTTGCATCAAGATCACAGATAAGAACCTGAGGTGTGGGCTTTGGTGTTTCTTCGCCCGGATCTGTGTTGCTTGGTGTTTCGTTACAAGCTACCATTGAAAATACCATTATTACTGCAAGTGCAAGTAAAACGATCTTCTTAAATGTTTTCATTTTTAAATCCTCCTAATTATGTAAAGTTAATTTACTACTTTTAAATTATATAGGCTTTTAAAGACTTTGTCAACAATTCTTTTAAATTAATTAACGTGCCCAAAGGTTTGATTAACTTCCCCTGTAAAAAGCAACGATTTTTTGCCGTTTTGGTTGACTATGAGATTGCAGTTTTCATCAATTCCTTCAACTAATGCCTTAAATTCAACGCCATCTTTAATATACGTTACTTCTTTGCCTAATAGAAGCGAGTTATTACGGTAATCATCTAAAAATCCGCCATTATGATATAAATCAAAAAATTGATTTATTATTTCCGATGCAAATTCATTACCAAAGGAAACGTTTTCTTTAAACAAATACCCTGCAATATCTTTTATGGAAGCATCTAAATCATTTTCAGGTTTTACAAGATTTACACCGATGCCTACAACAAGATATTCAATATTGCTTCCTGAAGAAACTGCTTCAGTTAAAATGCCCGAAACCTTTAAATTATTAACGTAAATATCGTTTACCCATTTAATTTTAGGCTGATAATCGGTGTATTTTTTTATTGCCCTGTAAACTGCTACTGCGGCAATTGGCGTAATTGTAGAAATATCCTTATCTTCAGGCTTTAATAAAAAACTCATATATAGCCCATTTTTTTCTGAAACAAAGGTTCTGTTAAGCCTGCCCCTGCCCTTTGTTTGCCTGATTGCAATCACAAGGGCACCTTCCTCTTTTGAAAATGCGCAGTTTTTTAAAAAGGTGTTGGTGGAATCAATTTCCTCCAACACCATAACGTCAGTTAACCCTGTTAATTTTTTTATTTTTTCTTCATTAAACATATTAGATTTCCTGAATAATATCTGCAATCATTTTAAGATCTGATGAATCAATTTCTTCAACTAATCCTTTATCAACCTTTTGGGCATTTTCAGGTTTAATAGGAAGCGTTGCAAAAGCTTTAATATCAAAGTTTTTTGCAATATCTTCCGCCTTTGTTTCACCGAAAATATAATGTTTTTTATCGCACTTATCACAAATGAAATATGCCATATTTTCTACAATTCCAAGCACCTTGACGTCCATCATTTTTGCCATATTGACTGCTTTTTCAACGATCATTGAAACAAGATCCTGTGGGCTTGTTACAATAACGATACCATCAAGGGGCAGGGATTGGAAAACGGTTAAAGGAACGTCTCCTGTTCCGGGGGGCATATCAACGAACATATAATCTACGTTATCCCAGATAACGTCAGTCCAGAACTGTTTAACTGCCCCTGCAATTACAGGACCACGCCAAACAACAGGATCGGTTTCGTTTTGAAGCATAAGGTTTACTGACATTATATCAATGCCGTTTTCACTTTTTGCAGGAATAATACCATCTTCGGTGCCTGTTGCCTTTTCGTGAATACCAAATGCTTTTGGAATTGACGGGCCCGTAATATCGGCATCTAAAATTGCGCTGTGAAAACCGCGCTTATTCATTTCAGAGGCTAAAAGTGAGGTTACAAATGATTTACCTACGCCGCCTTTACCTGAAACAATGCCGATTACTTTTTTTATTTTACTTAATTTATGTGCTTCTTCAATAAAGCTTTCTTTGTTTTTACTTGAACAATTTGATGAACAAGTTGAGCAATTGTGTGTACATCCCATAAAAATACCTTTTTAAACACCTTGTTGTTTTAATTCTTCAATATAACGTTTTAACGCATTCTGCCAGGAAGGCAAAAGCATAAAACCGTTCTGAGTTAATTTTTCTTTTGACATACGTGAATTTTTTGGGCGAACCGCCTTTTGCGGATACTGATCGCTTGTAATATAGTTGATTTTGCAATTTTTATTACCTAAAGCCATAATTTCTTTTGCAAAATCCGCCCAGGAGCATACGCCTTCATTAGTAGCGTGGTAAATACCATACTTTTCACTTTTTGCCATTTCTGTAAGAAGATAAGCAAGATCAAAAGTGTAGGTAGGCGAACCGATCTGATCTGAAACAACGTTAAGTTCTTCCCTATCACTGCCAAGCCTAAGCATAGTTTTTACAAAATTATTGCCGTTAATACCAAAAACCCAGGAAATGCGAACGATAAAGTATTTTTCCAATGCGTTTGTTACTTCATCTTCACCTAAAGATTTTGTTAATCCGTAATAGGACTGTGGATTTTTAGCATCCTGTGGCTGATAAAAATCTTCACCTGTGCCTTCAAAAACATAATCTGTGCTTATATAGATAAGTTTTGCATTAAGTTTTTTGACTGTTTTAACAATATTCCTTGTGCCGATAACGTTTACCTTGTAGCAAAGTTCTTTATCTTCTTCTGCCCTATCAACTGCGGTATAAGCTGCACAATGAATAATAACATCAGGATTATAACTTGTGATATTTTTATCAACTTGTTCTTCTTCAGTTAAATCAAAATCATCAATATCAACGCCAATGCAATCAATATTTTGCTTGTTTAACTGTTTAACAACATCAAACCCAAGCTGACCTTTTACTCCGGTAACTAGTACCTTCATTTTCTACCTCTTAGAATACATTCTTTCATAATAGTTCTGATAATCGCCCTTTAAGATATTTTCCCACCAGGCTTTATTATCAAGGTACCATTTTACCGTCTTTTTAATGCCATCATCAAACTTGGTTGCAGGAAGCCAGCCAAGTTCATTATGAATCTTTGTAGGATCAATAGCATAGCGCATATCGTGGCCGGGACGATCAAGAACGTAAGTAATAAGACTTTCAGGTTTATTAAGTTCCTTAAGAATTGTTTTTACAACCTGAATGTTTGTTCTTTCATTGTGACCACCGATATTATAAACTTCACCAACCCTGCCCTTGCGAATAACAAGATCAATCGCTGAACAGTGGTCTTCAACGTAAAGCCAATCGCGAACGTTTTCGCCCTTACCGTAAACGGGAAGGCTTTGTTCCGCCAATGCCCTTGAAATGATTAAAGGAATAAGTTTTTCGGGGAAATGATATGGGCCGTAGTTATTTGAGCAACGGGTAATTGAAACGGGAAGTTTAAAGGTGCGATGATATGCAAGTACCAATAAATCTGCCGCTGCTTTTGATGCTGAATATGGGCTTGAAGTGTGAATCGGTGTTTCTTCTGTAAAGAAAAGTTCAGGCTTATCTAAAGGAAGATCCCCATAAACTTCATCAGTTGAAACCTGATGGTAACGCTTAATGCCATATTTACGGCAAGCGTCCATTAAAACCTGTGTACCCATAATGTTGGTACGAAGGAAAATCTCAGGATTTTCAATAGAACGAACAACGTGGCTTTCTGCCGCAAAATTTACGATAATATCGGGTTTTTCTTCTTCAAAAAGTTTAAAAACACATTCCCTATCGGCAATATCGCCTTTAACGAAACGGAAGTTTTCATTTTTAAAAGCTTCATCAAGAGTTTGAAGGTTGCCTGCATAAGTTAATGCATCCAAACAAACGATTCTATCTTCAGGATGATTTTTCAGCTGATAATAAACAAAGTTGCTGCCGATAAATCCAGCGCCGCCTGTAACGATAATCGTCATAAATTATTCTCCTTCATAAGTGAAATTGCAATCACTATCTTTAACCTTTGGTGCATTCATATCTTTTTCTGAAACGATTGGATCCGTTATACCCCAGGAAACACCGATATCTTCATCATCAAAACGAATAGAACGATCGTGCTCCTTAGAATAAAAGTTATCACATTTATACACAAACTGAACGTTATCAGTAAGGGTTAAAAATCCGTGGCCAAAGCCCTGAGGAATAAAGAACTGCTTTTTATTTTCGCTTGATAATTCAACTGCTACCCATTGTAAATACGTTGGTGAATTTTTTCTTAAATCTACGGCAACATCAAGCACGGCGCCCTGAACTACGCGAACAAGTTTTGATTGGGCAAAGGGGGCTTGCTGAAAGTGTATACCCCTTAACGTGCCTTTTTTTGCGGTGAAACTTTCGTTATCCTGCACAAATTCAACGTTAATGCCAACTTCTTCGTATTTCTTTTTAGACCAGCTTTCCATAAACCAGCCACGATGATCACCAAACACGTCAGGCTCTAAAATCAGCACACCGTCTAACTTGGTTTTTGTAACCTTCATAAATTCCTCCAAAGATATTGCAAATGTTTATATTATTATACTACTTTTGGGTATATTTTACAATAATTATTATTTTTTAGTAAAACAATAGTTGGTATCCCAGGCGGGAATATATTTTAAATGCCTTAAATGCACGTTTAAATCAGGGTTAATGCTATGAACAAGTAGCGGTATTTCAAAAATATCTTCGCTTCTGTGATAAGCAGAAACAAGCATCTTTGTGCCTTTTTTTATTTGTTCTTTTGCGCCTTGTATAGCTGCCGCTTCCTGCCCTTCAACATCCATTTTTATAAATGAAAAATCTGTTTTTAAACTATCAACGGAAATGCAACTGATGGGTGTTTCATTACCCGCACGTGAATTTCTGCCGCCTTTTTGATTAAAAAGCATTTCACCAACAGAATCACTTACTGCTTTATTTAAGCATAACACGTTTTCTAAATGCCCTGTATTTTTTACTAATTTATTGTAATTTTTTATATCTGGTTCCAAGGCAACGATGCTGTTATAATTTTTAACCGTTGAAGCAAATTTAATAACAGTATCACCATTATATGCGCCAAGATCAAGGTAACTTTCAGAATCATTTAACGAAAACAAGTTTATCATTTCTTCTTCGGTGGATTCTGCATTTATCAGATGCTGAATTTCACCATCAAGTTTATATTCAATGATTTCCTTAAACACCTTTTTAGAAAAATCATCGCTTAAAAGCGAATAGGCTTTTTGAATTTTTTCTTTGTTATTTTTTGCAAACTCATAAGTAAACAAGGGACCTTCAACCACAGGAACTTCAGGTGCAAAGGTAGGTACATCTAAAGAAAGTATGTTATCAATAACTTCCTGCCTTTGTGTACCAAAGGAAACAAGCGCAATCATATCCGGATAAAGTTCTTTTGCTTCTTTAAAAGAAAGCACCTTTTTACCTTTAAAAAATTGCCCCCTTACAAAATCATCACTTGCAAAAAATCCTTGCGGAGTGATTGAATATTTATTAAGGGCATCTAACATAAGTTCGGCACCTAACCCCATACCGTAAAGCAGTATGGGGCGGTTTTCCCTTTTAAGTTTTTGCCATATATCCATAAAATTACCTGTTTAAACGATATTTTTTACCCAAACGCCTTTTTTAACGAATATCCCGCCAATAATACATTTAAGTACTGAAAGCATCTGACCGATAAAATATAAAGGCAGAATAGGAAGTGCAGTAAATTCACTTAAGATAAACACTACAGGAACGCAAACTGCCCAAACAAATCCGCTATCAAACAGGAAGGTAATAAAACTTTTGCCCCCTGACCTTAATGTGAAGTAGGTAGCGTTTGCAAAAGCATCTACAGGCATCGCAATTGCCGTAATCTTCATTAAATCTTTTGCAAGCGCTTTTACTGAATCAGTTGTTTCGTAAAATGACGGAATAAAACTTGAACAAACAAAATATGCCGTTGCAACGATTAAGCCGATAAACACTGAAAACGCAATTAGCTTATAGCTTGCTTCGTGGGCTTCTTTAGTTTTACCAGCACCAAGAAGCTGACCTAAAATGATACCAATTGCCGCGCCAACTGCAATAAACGCAACAGAGAAAACGTTAAAGAAGGTGGTGGAAATATTTACACCTGCAACAACATCAAGTCCGCGAACAGAGTATCTTTGTGTCAAAAAAGCCATGCCCGCTGCCCAAAGAGTTTCATTAAGCATTAACGGAATTCCCTTTAATGCAATTTGTTTTATTAAGTTGATGGGCACGTAAAGACTTTTGAATGCACCGATGATAAAGTGATTTTCATTAAAATGATACCTTGTCCAGAATGCAATAAAGATAAGTTCAACGAATCTTGAAAGCACTGTTGCAATAGCGGCACCGTTAACACCAAGACGTGGTGCGCCAAAATGCCCGAATATTAAAACATAGTTTAAAAACAAGTTTACTATAACTGCAACGATTCCTGCATACATAGGAACTTTAGGTTTACCTGTTTCCCTTAAAGTACTTGAATAGGCTTGTACCAAGGATGCAGGAATAAGACCGATAAGCATTATAAAGAGATATTCTTTTGCATAATTTAAAGTTAAAACTGCATCTTCAGGACTGCCTTCACCTGTTAAATATGATCTTAATAAAAAATCATTAAACAAAATAAAAATACCAATACCTAAAAGAGAAATCAGCAGGCAGAACATAAGTTTAAATCTAAATGTAAAACGAACACCTTCATCATCCTTTTTGCCTGCATACTGGGCACCAAATATGCCTGCGCCCGAAACTGCACCAAAAATGCAAAGGTTAAACACAAAAATAAGTTGATTGGCAATAGAAACGCCTGACATTTCTACCGTTCCAAGCCTACCAACCATAATGTTGTCTAACATATTTACAAACTGCATTATGCCGTTTTGTATCATTATGGGAACCATTAAAGATATTATGGTTTTATAAAATTGTTTTGTGCCAATAAGTTTTTTAAACATTAAATTACTCCATACTTTTTATATAAACGTATTATATCTTTACATATAAAAAAAGTCAAACAAAAAGCCCCGTTGATACGGGGCTTTTATTTAATTAGTGAAATTGGTCAAAAGGAAGCTCTACTAGTTTATCATCATCCGGCAAAGCATCACCGCTTGTTGTAATGACTTGTGGGGACTGAATAATAAGTATATCAATTTCTGGTGTAGAGTATGTCGTTTTCATATAAAAACATTCTCCTTTCACAAATATAGAAGTATTATATCACAACAAGATTACTAAGTCAACAATTATCTTATGCCATATTTTTCAATGATATAATCCATATCCTTATCGCCACGACCTGAAAGGTTAATTAAAACTGAGCCTTTGCCCATGGTTTTAGCAAGTTTCATACCGTAAGCAACTGCATGGGCGCTTTCAATAGCAGGAATGATACCTTCTAGGCGGGAAAGCGTAAAGAATGCTTCAATGGTTTCATCATCATTGATAACATCGTATTTAACCCTGCCTAAATCGTGTAAGAAAGCGTGTTCGGGGCCTGAAGAAGGATAATCAAGACCGCTTGCAACTGAATATACGGGAGCAGGTTCACCATTTGCATCCTTTAACATAATACTGTTAAAACCGTGCATAATGCCTTCGGTACCATACTTTAAGCTTGCGGCATGATCGCCTAACTTTTCGCCCCTGCCAAGAGGTTCAACACCGTAAAGTTCAACAGGATCATTTAAGAAACCTGCAAACATTCCCATTGAGTTTGAGCCACCGCCAACGCATGCAACAACTGCATCAGGTAATTCGCCTGTCATTGAAACAAACTGTTCCCTGGCTTCAATACCAACAACGCTTTGGAAATCCCTAACCATCATAGGAAATGGATGTGGACCTAAAACAGAGCCAATACAGTAAATAGCATCTTTATATTCTTTGCAATATGCGCTAAAAGCCGCATCAACTGCTTCTTTTAAAGTAGCAAGGCCGTGAGTAACTTCAATAACGTTTGCGCCTAAGATCTTCATTCTTGCAACGTTGGGTGCCTGTTTTTTAATATCAACTGAACCCATATAGATATCACATTCTAAGCCAAAGTATGCTGCAGCAGTAGCTAAAGCAACACCGTGTTGACCTGCACCGGTTTCTGCAATAACTTTCTTTTTGCCCATATATTTTGCTAAAAGAGCTTCGCCCATACAGTGATTAAGTTTGTGTGCGCCTGTATGGTTAAGGTCTTCCCTTTTAACGTAAAGCTGAACGTTGCCTAAAGAAGTTGAAAGCCTTTCTAAATGAGAAATAGGCGTTGGTCTGCCCTGAAAATCCCTGCGAATCTGGCGGAGTTCGTTAATAAACTTTGTGGATTTGCATATAGTAAAGTAGGCTTCGGTTATTTCTGCCATTGCTTTTTTTAATTCGTCACTTACATAAGCGCCACCGTATTTACCAAAAAAGCCTTTATCATCAGGGAATTTTTTAAAATAAGTATCAAAATCAATTTCGTTAAATTTCATTTTTCTTTTCTCCTTAAAATTCTTTTTTATTTAATTTAAAAGAATTTACGCCATCGTTTTGTTTTCATTAAATCACCTTAAAAAATAAAAATCCTATCCCACAAAATATATGGGACAGGACTTGTTTTTTATCCTGCGGTGCCACCCAAATTGAATTACTTCCGCTTATTTTCACACTATTTATGTGATTCGCATTTTAACGGGTGCGAACCGTCAGAAACTACTAACCAAATTGGCTTTCGGCTGCCCTCATAAGCCCATTCACCATAAAAACCGTTATTGCCTTACACCAAGCGGCAACTCTCTAAAAACTTTTTAAATGGTTACTATCCTTAATCACAGGTTTATTTATTAATGACTAAATGCTATCACACAAAGGAATAGTTGTCAAGGGTTTTTTAATTATAACTTAAAGCCTTCACCATAAACTTCGTGGGCATCGTCTATTATAATAAACGCATTTTTATCCTGTTGTTTTATATACTGCACTATTAACGGAACTTCTTTGGGGCTTACCGCTGAAATAAGCATTGTATTTTCCTTGTTTTTATACATTCCTTTTGCTTGTATTCCGGTAACGCCGCGCTGAAAATTATTTATAATTGCATTTGCAATTTGTTGATTTTTATCCGAAAGTATAAAAAGTGTTTTGGCTTTATCACCCATTATTAAAATATCATCGGCAACCTTAGAAGAAATAAACAGTGCAACCACCGAATACACCAATACGATAATGCTTTTAAAAATCAAAGCAGAAACACAAACAATAATTAAATCAACAATCAAGATGATTTTGGCGATGCTGATATGCGGAAAAAATTTATAAAGCATTAAAGCAAGAAAATCACTTCCTCCTGTGGATGCTCCTTGGCGAATAACTAATCCTAAACCAACACCAACAAGCACACCGCCAAACAAACATGACGCAAGTAAATCATCGGTAAAAACAGGCATAAAAGAAGAAATTTCTAAAAAAAGTGATAAACATCCTATGCCAAACACAGTTTTAACAAGCGCTTTTTTACCTAAAAATTTAATACCAAACAAAAATAAAATTCCGTTTAAAATAATAGTTGTTAAGGATAATGGTATATTAAAAAGATGCTTTAAAACTGTTGCTATACTTCCTATCCCACCGGTAGAAAGTTTTTGTGGCACTAAAAATATATTAAGCCCCAAACTAAGTAAAAACGCACCTAAAATAATAAAAAAATATTGTTTTAATTTTGCAATCATACTATCACCATTTTTATTATTTGCTAAAAAAGAAATACCTAGTAAAAAAATAAAGGGAGAATTTTTTCTCCCCTTATGTTTAATTAATCTTTTTTCTTAAAAATTTTATTTGCGAATACGCCTATTACACAACAAATAACAAGCACTACAATACCTACGATTATTAACCCTGAACGATTATCTTTTGTAGGTTCTTTTTGTGGTGTGGTTGTTGCGGTTATTTCAGGCGTTGCTGTTATTTCAGGTGTTGCCGTTATTTCAGGTGTTGCTGTTATTTCGGGTGTTGCCGTTATTTCGGGTGTTGGTTTTTGCGTAGGACCAGGTGTGACAGTTGGCTTTGCCGTTGGTGCAACTGTTGGTTTTGCCGTAGGTTTTATCGTTGGCGTAGCCGTAGGTGCTACTGTTGGTTTTACGGTAGGTGTTGCAGTTGGCTTTATAGTAGGTGTTGGTATATTAGTAGGCTTTACCGTTTCGGTATTTTTACAATGCCAGGTTGCAGTATTCAAATAACTATTATTGATTTTTGCAATTACAATTTTTTCTTTATCGCTTGTTGTTCCATCATAGTAGACGTCTTTAAGATTTTGGCAACCATAAAATGCCTGATCATTTATTTTTATAACACTATTAGGAATAGTTATTTTTGTTAAATTTTTGCAATCGTAAAAGGTAGCATACTCTATAGTTGTTACACCATCAGGAATAGTTATACTTTTTAATGATTTACAAAACTGAAAAGCATTTGCGCCAATACTTTTTACGCTTTCAGGAATGGTTAAACTTGTTAAACCGTTACAATCAGAAAAAGCTGCTGCGCCTATTTTAGTTACACTATTTGGAATAGTAACACTGTTTAAAGAAGTGCAACCATAAAACGTAGAATCACTTATTTCACTTATTTTTTCAGGAATAACTATGCTTTTTAAACTACTGCATTTATAAAACGCATTTTTTTCTATACCTTTTACGCTTTGGGGAATAGTTATATTGCTTAATGCACTGCAAAGTTGAAATGCACTTGCTTCAATTTTGGTTACACTTTCAGGAATGGTTATGTTTGTTAAATTACTGCAACCATAAAACATACTTTCACTTATAATGGTAATACCAGCAGGTAAAGTTACGTTTTTCAAACTGCGACAACCATAAAATACTTTTTCATCTATTTTTGTTACGCTGTTTGGAATTGAAATGCTTGCTAACATTCCGCAACGGATAAATGCGGCTTCAGATATACTTTTTACGCTATCAGGTATGAAAACACTTTTTAAGCGGATACAATCGGAAAAAGCTTCTTTACCGATACTTGTTACAGAATCAGGGATAATTACGCTTGTTATACCTTCACACCTGGTAAAAATATTATCGCCAATACTTGTTACCGGATATCCACCAAGCGTTGAAGGTATGGTTATATCCCCTGTAACTGACGAATTAACACGCCTGATAACTGCTTGATTATCGGATATGTAATACGTATAAACGCCTTCAGTTTTTGCGTCTACTACAAAACTAATATTTAAAACAGCAAGCATTGATATAAAAATGGCAAGTGTTGTAATAAAAGATGCAAATTTTTTCATCAAAGTACCTCTTAATATTTTTTTATATTATATTGCTTTTACAGTATATTGTCAAATTTTCGCAATAGAAAAAAAGCCGCTTTCAAGCGGCTTTAAAAATTTAATTGCAACAGCAGTTATCGTTTATTGCAGGTGGGAAAATGGGCAGGTTAAAGAACTCGTCACACACTTCGCTTGCAAATTCTTCGCAAGGGGGAATACGGCAAAAACCGTAAGCGGGTACAAGCAATTCAACTTCGGCAACAATTTTAAGTATTACCGTTACGCAGGCTGTAAGGCAGAAGGTGTTTTCGCCACTGTAACAGCCTAAAACACAGATGGCGCTTACAATATTATCCACTTCGTAAGGAATAATTGATTCATCGGGAACGAAAAGCACAACGTCTTTACAAACGGTGATCACACCCCTACCGCTGCCCTCTCTACCGCAATTATCTTCAAAGACAATTTCAACGGGAATATCAATTTTACACTTTACACGTGCAAAATTAGGGCGATCACAGATGCGATCAATGGTTAAATCCCTGATCCTTCCTTTAGTGGATGTAGAACGGCAACTGATAAAGGTTACCGGGGCTTCAAATTTTACGTTGCCCGGGCAGATGTCTGTTAAACGGACACTTATGTTATCAAGTTGTTCCTGTTGCATGCAGGAATCGTATATTTTCTTTACTTGTATGCATACTCTTTCGGTAAGCCCGTTGGTGCAGTCGCCACTGATTCTGCCGGGGCAAACCTCGTTTTCACTGTTTCTGTATGAGTAAAACGACATATATTATCCTCCTTTTTAAAATTTATATTTCCTTTTGTACATTTATATCTTATGCCTTAATCTTTTTATTTGTGAATTAAAACGTAAGAAAATCACCTAAAACGTATCCCGTTACACCCATATACCTTACTTTATACCAGGCACCTGCTTTTTCTAAAACCGTTACAGTTTGATTATTTGGGATTCTGCCAATAATATTTGCATTAAAATTTGGATTAGCGCGTAAATTAAGGTTACTGCCATCGGTTTGTACCCTGGCTAAGTTTTCCCTGTTAGGATCACAAACAAACAGGTAATCACCAAAGGAATAACCTTCAATTGTGTTATATCTGATTTTAGCCCAGCCATTATTAAGTTTTTCTAATAATATTGCCTTTTGCCCTGATGGAATTTGCCCTAAAATCTGGCTTTGAGTATTGGGCGCAGATCGGATATTTAATAAACTTCCGTCATTTGTTCGTATGCTTACATATGCATTAGTATTGATATCACTTGTTGCATTGATATTATTGCCTGTTTGCGTGCAGACTTCCTTAAAAGGAAGATTAAAGTAAGTTGTTAAGCCTTTAGCAAGGGCTGAAGCAATATTTTGTATGTTGGCTTTTATCCAGGCAGCATCTTCTACATTATCGTGATAGCCGATTTCCATTAAAACTGCAGGGGCTTTTGTTCTGCGCAGTTCAAATATTGTGGTTGATGGCACAGTATAAACAAGATCAGGCAGTGGATAGATAGGTTTAAGGCTATCAACCAAATCCTGTGCCGCGCGTTTGCCATTAACACTTGTTGGATAATAATAGCCTTGTATTCCCCTGAATTCACCTTCCCTGCCCTGAGGCGAAGCATTGGAATGAAGGGCAAGATGCAGATCATAAGTGCCTTGGTTTGACGTGCTTACTGCATTTTGCAACGTGTTTGGCATTCTTGAACGGGTGTAAGTTATATTGTTTACAGTTAAGTATGGTTCAAGGGCATCAGCAAGATACCCCATAATCTGCGCTTCGTTACCGCCGTTTACATAAAGATTAAATGGTTGTAAAGATGGTGATAAAAATATATTTGGCATAAAAAACCTCCTTTTATGATACATTATGTTTGTTTACACTTTTTTGTGATATAAACTTCTTGCTATTACGCTTGATTTTTTATATAATATTGTTATAAATGTATTAAAAGGAGTTTTTATTTATGTATAAATTTGGTGAATTTTCAAAGGAAACCCTTGAACAGTTAGCAAATAAAGGCGTGTTTTTTACTGTTAAAGATGGTGATAAGGTAAATACTATGACTATTGGTTGGGGTTCATTAAGTCAGTATTGGGGACAGGAAATCTTTATTGCGCCTATCCGCCATTCAAGATATACATTTGAACTTTTAAAAAACAGTGATGAATTTACTATAAGTGTTCCTTTAAACAATCAGTTTGATGAAGCATTAAAAATATGCGGAACGGTTTCAGGCAGAGATGGAAACAAGTTTGAAAAGGCCAACTTAAAATTGAAGGATGCTAAAGAAATCAGCACCCCTATAATTGATGGTTGTGATATTTATTACGAATGTAAAATTCTTTCATTTACTGATTTAAAGAAAGAAGATTTAGATAAAGAAACCCAGGAAAGATGGTATCAAAATGGCGATATGCACCGCCTTTATTTTGCAAAGATTGTTGCCTCATATAAATAATGGACAGGGTTATTTTACATTCTGACTGCAACGGTTTTTTTGCTTCTTGTGAAACGCTTTTAAATCCTAAATTAAAAGACGTTCCTATGGCGGTTTGCGGTAATCCTGAACATCGGCACGGCATTATTTTAGCAAAAAACGAACTTGCCAAAAAATTTGATATTAAAACGGCAGAAACTATATATCAGGCAAAAAGAAAATGCCCCCAGTTAGTTCTTGTTCCGCCCCACCATGATTTTTATGAAGAGATATCAAAAAAGTGTAACGATATTTATAAAGATTACACCGATATGGTTGAACCTTTTGGCATTGATGAATCCTGGCTTGACGTAACAGGAAGTAAGCGCTTATTTGGTTCGGGGCTTGAAATTGCCAATAAAATAAGAAATCGTTTTAAAGAAGAAATCGGTATCACTTGTTCTATCGGTGTTTCTTTTAACAAGGTTTTTGCAAAGCTTGGCAGTGATTATAAAAAGCCTGATGCAGTAACGGTTATATCAAGGGATAATTTTAAAGATATTGTTTGGCCCATGAAAGTTGATAACCTTTTATATGCAGGCAAAAGCGCAACTGTAGAATTAAACAAATTAAATATTTTTACAGTTGGTGATCTTGCCCAAAGCAATAAAAACGTTATTATAAAGCATCTTGGTAAATTAGGTGGTCAGCTTTACGATTATGCTTGTGGCCTTGATGATTCGCCTGTTCAGGATATATACACTGAAAACAAACCTAAATCAATTTCTAACGGTGAAACTTTTGCAAAAGATTTAATAGCAAAAGAAGATATCAGAACAAACATTATGGCGCTATCTGACAGCCTTCATTTAAGAATGAAAAAGCACCATCTTAAATGTACTGTTTTGCATGTGCAGATAAAATATAATGATTTTACCGTTTATTCAAGGCAACGTCAGCTTGATTATTCTACAAACTTAATGCACGATATTTTTTCTGTTTGTTATGAACTTTTTTATGAAATTTATAACGGTAAACCTGTTAGGGCTATAACGCTAGGTGGCTCTGGTTTAATTGATGAAAGCGATAACTTTATGCAGTTTTCCTTTTTTGATGATGGTAAAAAAGAAAGACAGGAAAATCTTGAAAACGCAATTGATAATATACGAAACAAATACGGTATTGATATGATGAACGTTGGTTCGTTAATGAATAAAAAATAAAAGACGGAAAATTTCCGTCTTTTTTTATTTTAATATTCCGCTTTTATCAATAACTGCTACAATTTCTTCTAATTCTTCTTTTGGTAACACTAATGCAAAACGAACGTAGCCTTCGCCCATAGGGCCAAATGCTGTGCCGGGCGTACAAATAACACCTGTTTTATCAACTAATTCGTTCCAGAATTCCATTGAAGAATTGAACTTTTCAGGTATTGGCGCCCAAACGAACATCGTTCCTTTTGAATCAGGCACGTTCCAACCAATTTTACGTAATCCGCCACAAAGGGCATCACGGCGGTTTTGGTATTCGCTGCACTGGGCTAAAATTTCTTCCCTTGGGGTTTTAAGCGCTTCTATTGCAGCTTTCTGGATTGGTGTAAACATACCAAAATCGTACTGCGAACGAATAACCCTTAATGCATCAACTATAGTTTTATTGCCGATACAAAATGAAATTCTTGCGCCTGTTGTATTAAAGGATTTGGAAAGTGAGAAAAATTCAACACCAACTTCTCTTGCCCCAGGAATACTTAAAAATGAAAAGCCTTCTAAACCATCAAAAATTATATCGCTGTAAGCATTATCGTTGATTATGTAAAAACCGTACTTTTTGGCTTTTTCAATTAAATCAACATACATTTCTTTATTGGCAACTGCGCCGCATGGATTTGATGGATATGAAACTATCATATACTTAATTTGTTTAAGAGTTTCTTCTTTAACGGAAGATAATTCAGGCAAAAATCCGTTTTCTTTTAATAAGGGATAATATACGGGTTCGCCACCTGCCAAACGTACACCTGCTTCAAAAACGGGATACCCCGGATCAGGTAAAAGTGCCTTATCGCCTTCATCTAAAAGCGCAAGCCCTAAATGACCGATACCATCTTGGGAACCGTTAACTGAACAGATTTCATCTGTTTCAATATCAGTTTGATAACGTTTTTTATAATATTCTTTTACTGCAGTAAGCATTTCAACTGAATCAATTAAGGAATATTTAAAGTTTTCAGGATCCATTGCGGCTTCAGAAACTGTTTGGCGGATTTGTTCGTTTATTTTAAAATCAGGTGTGCCTACGTAAAGATTATACACCTTTTTATTTTGTTTTAATAATTCGTTCCTTTTGTGTGTTAAAGAAGCAAATATTCCTGTTTGAAAATGATTTAACCTTTTAGAAAGTTTTTGCATAATTGCCACCTTGTTTTTGTTTTTTATAAGTATAACACTTAATTTTATTTTAAGCAAGTTGACATTTATTTGTTTAGGATTTATAATTGCTTTGTTCAAAAAAAGGAAGTGACTAAAGTGTTTGTTGATATGCATACACATTCAGAATTTTCATCTGATTCCAAATGCCCGTTAGAAGATATGGTACAAGCGCAAAAAGAAATGGGGGCTACAATTTTTGCAGTAACGGATCATTTTGATATGCCCAATTACGTTGCAAAAAAAGCAATAAAATCAATAAAAAACAGCCATAAGAAAATTGATGAAATACAATCCCCTGATATTGAAATCCTTAAAGGCATTGAGTTTGGCGAAGCAAGCTGGGATATAAAATTTGCAAACAAGTTTATTAAAGAATTACAGCCTGACGTTGTTATTTGTTCAACCCACAGCGTGCTTTTTAAAAATTCGTTATTTATACATAATACCGATTTTTCTACCTTTACAAAGGAAGAAATTAACGATTATCTACTTATTTATTTTAAAGAACTGCAAAAAAATCTTAAAATGGATTGTGATATTTTAGCGCATTTAACCTTGCCGTTAAGATATTTTAAGGCAAAATATAATATGGATGTTGATATTACACCATTTAACAATCAAATTGACTTAATCCTTAAATACATAATTGAACATAACATTGCTTTAGAAATTAACACTTCTGCTTTAAAAACAGGCATTAAAGACTTTTTACCTGATAAAAATATTTTAAAGCGATATTTTGATATGGGTGGAATATTGATTACATT
>JAZSPY010000111.1:0-14160 GCA_045537705.1 Clostridia bacterium | reverse complement strand
TCCTTTTGGTATCTGCCAGGTTGGTAAATCATTCAGAAATGAAATTACTCCCGGTAACTTCACCTTCAGAACCCGTGAGTTTGAACAGATGGAACTTGAATTTTTCTGTAAGCCCGGTACTGACCTTGAATGGTTTGAATACTGGCGCGCATTTTGCAAAAAATGGCTTCTTGATCTTGGAATTAAGGAAGAATCACTTCGTTTAAGAGACCATTCACCTGAAGAACTTTCATTCTATTCAAAGGCTACTACCGATTTTGAGTTCCTTTTCCCATTTGGTTGGGGCGAACTTTGGGGTATTGCTGACAGAACTGATTACGACCTTAAGCAACACGCCCAGCACAGTGGTGAAAATATGGAATATCTTGATCCTGTTACTAACGAAAAGTACGTTCCATATTGTGTTGAACCTTCTTTAGGTGCTGACCGTGTTACATTAGCTTTCCTTTGCAACGCTTTTGAAGAAGAAACTTTAGAAAATGGTGACGTTAGAAACGTTATGCATCTTCACCCTGCGCTTGCACCGTTTAAGTGTGCAGTTCTTCCCCTTCAGAAGAAATTATCAGATAAGGCTATTGAAATTTATCAGGAACTTGCAAAGCACTTCCCTGTTGATTATGATGAAGCAGGTTCAATCGGTAAGCGTTATCGTAGACAAGATGAAAACGGTACACCTTATTGCGTAACTGTTGACTTTGATACCATTGAAAAAGGTACTGTAACAGTTCGTGATCGTGATACGATGGAACAGATTACACTTCCTATTGAAGAAGTTGCTGCATTTATTAACGAAAAACTTGTTTTCTATTTTATACCCGCCGCTTTTTGCGGCGTTTTTTTTATTGAATTTTATATTTTAATATGTTATAATATATAAAATTGTAAATTTGAGGTCTTATTGTGTTAAAAATCATTACAGGCAGAATTTCATCATCAAAAACGCATATTATTGTTGAAGAAATAGGAAAAAGAAATGAGAAAAGAAAAAAATCTATTCTTATTGTTCCTGACCAGGTTACCTATAACTTTGAACAACGTTTATGTGCACAACTTAATATTTTGGGATTTATAGACGTGGAAGTATGTTCTTTTAACAGGCTTGCTTCTTCCATTATTGATTTTTTTGGAAAAAACAAAAAAACTTATTTAGATAAATCCACAAAGGCAATGGCTTTAAGGCATTGTATTATTTCTTGCAGGGACAAGCTTACTATATTTAAATCCGCTGCTGAAAAGAAGGGTTTTTCTGCCCTTGCAATAAAGATGATTTCTACCCTAGAAAACTGCGGATATACCGTTGATGATTTAAAGAACACCATAGAAAAATTAAACGATGGTATTTTAAAATATAAACTCAGTGATATGGCTGTTATATATGAAGAATTCAGTAAAATTCTTCAGTTAGGCTACACCGATAATGCTGATAAATTAAAGACTGCCGAAGAACTATTACCACTTTATCAACAAATCAAGGATTCCGTTATTTTTATTGATGGGTTTGACGTTTTTACCACAAGTTTATATAACCTTATCGGCGGGCTGATGGAACAGACTGACGTTGTTATCGCTGTTTCAAGCGCTGATGAACAAGAGGATAATTCCGCCTATGAAATTCACCAGATAACCCTTGATAACCTTATAAATATTGCAAAAGAACGTAATATTCCCTATACCGTTGAGCATGTTTATAAGAAAACTGATACAAAAAGTAAAGAAATCCATTTTATTGAAGATAATTTTTATAAAACTTCTAAAAAAACGTTTGATGAAAAAGTTAAAAATATTTCTCTTGAATATTATGCTTCACCATATGAGGAAATTGATGCTGTTGCAAGAAAAATAATTGATGAAATAAAAAAAGGCAATCGTTTTAAGGATTTTGCCGTGCTTTCAGGCGATATAAAAAAATATTCGCCTATTGTAAACACTATTTTTAACCGTTACGATATTCCAGTGCACACGGATAAAAAGTTTGATATTTCTTCACATCCTGTTTCCCTTTACCTGTTTTCACTATTAAAGTGCGCATATTCAGGATTTTCCCCTGAAAACGTTATAGATATTGCCTTATCTTCTTTATCCGACCTCACGAAAAACGAAAAGGAAATTTTTGTTTCCTTTATTAAAGAGATGGGCGTTAAAGGTTATGAAATTGAAAACGGACTGTACTTTGACCGTGGGGATAAAGAAAAACAGGCTGAGTTTGATTTTATCCGTAAGAATTTTATTGCGCCTATTAAAGATTTCAGAGAAAACATCTTAAATACAAAAAATGCCAAGGAAATGGCTTTAGTTTGCTACGAATTTTTAGAAAAGCAAGGCGTTTATGAAAAAACACAGGAATTGGTTGACACCTATGAAAAACTTGGTTTTTTTGAACTTTCTGACGTTACTGCGCAGATTTGGAATAAAACACAGCAACTATTAGAAGATATTGCCCAGCTTTTAAAGAATAAAGAAATTACGGTTCAGGAATTTGCCTTAACGCTTCACGAAGGATTTGTGGCTTTAGAAGCTTCAACCATTCCAAGCGTGCTTGACTGCGTTACTTTTGGGGATCTTACAAGCGCAAAAGAACAGGATATCCCCTACGTTTTTATTGTTGGCGCTAACGATGGTGTTATTCCTGCAAATTATACGGATGAACGCATTGTTACAGTTTCAGAAAGTGCTCTTTTAAGAGAATTAGGCCTTGAACTTGCACACAGTGTTGAAACTGAAGATGCAAGAATCCGTTACAACTTATATTCTGCCCTTTGCACACCGAAAAAACGATTAGAAATCTCCTGCCCGTTATTTACCGAAAACGGTGCACCGTTAAGACCTTCAATAATATTTAAGCGTTTTTTGGATTTGTTTACCCATTTAAAAATAAATAACAATCCTATGCTCTTACCCAAAGATAAATTAAAAACCCCTTACAGTATTGATGATACGTTATTCAATATGGCTTGCGATAAAATTAGTTCTGAAGAATCAAAAACATTGTTTGAGTATTTTGAAAATAAGCAGAATTTCAAATTTGATATTTTAAAACAGGAACAAAAGGACAGAGAGTTGGTTATTCCTAAAAATCTCGCCCTTAACCTGTTTGTGCCTAAAAATTATACAAGTATTTCAAAGCTTGAAACCTTTGCTTCTTGCCCTTACAAACACTTTATTGAATATGGTTTAAAGCCGGAAAAGGCAAAAGAATATTGCACCGATGCACTTGATATCGGAACAACTATTCACAATATTCTTGAAACCTTTACTAAAAATAATGCAATAAATGATCTTACAAAAAAAGATTGCTACGATATTACTGCTTCGTTATTTGATGAGATTGCACCGAACGTTCATTTTGGCGCAATGTTTTCTTCTGATAGGCAAAAAGCATTTAATAAGGTTTTAAAAACACTTACCGGTGAAACTGCCTGGAAAATTAAAGAACATCTTGATAACTTTGAAATTATCGGCGAAGAGATTTCCTTTGGATACGGTAAATATCCCCCTATTGAAATTTCAACTGAATATGGCACTCTTTATATTAAAGGTAAAATTGACCGCGCTGACAGGCTTGAAAAAGACGGTAAAGTATATTTAAGAATTGTTGATTATAAAAGTGGTAAAAAGGAATTTAAAAAGGATAACGTTCAAGATGGCACAGACCTTCAGCTTATGATATATATGAATGCACTGTTATCCCAATATAAAAACAGTTCGCCCGCTTCAGCACAATATATGCTTATTGAAAATGATAATGAGTTTTCAGGGCCTGTTGTAAACAGTTTTTCCGATAGCAAAAAATCAGTTAGTGAAGAAGAATTTAATGAACTTCTTTTTTGTGCCAAAGAAACTGCGCAAAACCTAACCGACAATATGCTTTCAGGCAACATTATGCCTAAAGAAAGTAAAAAATGCGAATATTGTGAATTCAGCGGTATTTGCGGTATAAAAGCAATTAACGAGGAGGAGTAATATGCCTAATTGGACTAAACAACAACAAAGCGTTATTAAACACAGTGGCAAAAACCTTCTTGTTTCAGCCGCCGCAGGAAGCGGAAAAACTGCGGTTATGATTGAACATATTTACACACAGATAGTGGAAAATAATGCTACAGTTGAAAGAATGCTTGTGGCAACTTACACTAACGCTGCCGCCGCTTCAATGAAAGAAAAACTTATTAATAAATTAGATTCTGCTTTTCTTGAAAACCCTAAGAACACACGTATTTTAAAAGAAAAACAGTTGGTTGACCGCAGTGATATTTCCACCTTACACGCTTACTGCATAAAAACCTTGCGCAAATACTATTTTTATACGCCTTTGCCCCCCGATTTTAAGATTTTTCAGGGTGCACAGCAGAATATTTTAGTAAAAGCCGCTATTACACAAGTTTTAGAAGAAGCAGCAAAAAAATATAATGATGGTTTGTTTGATGAATATATAGACGTTCTTAATCAGTTTGCTTCTGTAAAAAGCGATAAAAATCTTGAAAAGCTGATTCTTTTATTACATAATGCCATAGTTCCCCTGCCTCACCCTGAAGAATATGTAAAAAAGGTTATTGAATTATATTCAGATGAAACAGGCAAAGTATTTTGTGATTATATTCTTGAATATTGCCAATATTTATTAAATATTGCTATTGATTTTTGTGATGAAATCAATAAAAAATATATAAACACCGAAATTGGCGCAAAATCAAGCGAACTGATTGAAAAAATACAAAATATGCTTGAAAGCGCATTATCAAAAGATAATCTTTCAGATATGCACGCTGAATTAAAAATGACTTTCCCATCAATAAAAAAATGTGAAAGCTCATTAAAAAAACCGCTGAATGATAATATCGGCGTTATAAAAAATATCAGAGAAACAGTTAAAGACATAACTGCAACAAAATACGACTGTAATTTAACAAAACTTTTACCTGCAATAAAGGGATTATTTACTATTCACAAAGCTTTTGCTGATCGTTTTGATGAATTGATGCTGGAAGAAGGCGGAACAGACTTTAACGGTGTGTTAAAGTATATGGTTCGTTTAATTGAAGAAAATCCTGATATTTTAACGGAAATTCGCGAAAACACCGATTATATCTATATTGATGAATATCAGGATATAAACGCAATGCAAAACTATATTATTGAATCTGTTTCAAAGGGCAATAATATGTTTTTTGTTGGTGATATAAAACAAAGCATTTATGGATTTAACTACGCACGCCCTGACCTTTTTAAAGATAAGATGTTCACCTATAATGATAGCGAAAAATCAGGCACAAGAATAAACCTTATGAACAATTTCCGTTCGTATTCGCCTATTTTAGAAGGTGTAAACTTTATCTTTGAAAATCTGATGCAGGATGAAAAAATAAGCGAAATTATCTATGATTATGATGCATCGCTTTTCCCTTCACCTGATAAAGATTTTATTCAGCATAAAGATGGCGTATATTGTAATGAAAAAGCAGAAACCGCCAATGAAATTCTTTATATTGACGGTGATTCCATTTGTGAAGCAAACGCCATTGCATTAAGAATCAAGGAACTATTAAAAACGGAGATTTTTGATGCAAAGACAGGGCTGATGCGTCCTGTTCGCTATAACGATATTGCTATTTTGGCAAAACAAAAAAATCACGCGCCATTATTGAATAGCGTATTCAAAAAGCACAATATTCCCCTTTGTGCACAACAAAACAGTTCAAATACTTCCGATAGCACAAGTGCTATAAAATCACTACTAAACTTATTTATTTTAAGGCGCAGCGATATTGATTTAATCACCGTTTTATTAAGTAGCATTGGTGCTTTTACCCCAACTGAACTTGGCGTTATCCGTGAATCTTCGCCTGATGGAAGTTTTTATGATGCTTTCATTAGTTATAATGGAAAAGAGACTATAAATAAAAAGCGCGATGATTTTATCAATCTTCTTGATACCCTTGAGGTAATCCAAAAATCTATGCCATTAAGCGATTTTATTGAGTATATTTACAATGAAACCGGATATATTTATCACACTTCTTTTCTATCAGAAGATTCTGAAGAAATTAAGGCTTATTTTAAACTTCTTAATGAAGCAAGGGCATATTCTGATTTTGCTGACGGTTCCTTAAGAGGATTTCTTAATTATTATGAAAATCTTTCAGATTATCAAGAAGAAATACCTTTTGCCATTGATGAAAACGATAACAGCGTTCACTTTATGACCATACATAAAAGTAAAGGGCTTGAGTTCCCTATTGTTTTTGTTATGGGTATGAACGGATATCGTAGTGGCGGAGATAATTCTTATTATTTTAATGAAGATCTCGGCTTTGGTTTTGATTTTAAGGATATTGATGAATTTGGAAAGCGCACAAAAACACATTCTATTGCAAAAGCGGCTATTGTTTTAAGTAAAAAACGCCTTGAAAGAGCAGAAGGTTTGCGCGTGCTTTACGTTGCACTTACCCGTGCAAAGAACAAATTGATAATTTCTTGTCCTGTTCTAAAAGATAAACTTTCTAAATATAACGTTATACCCCATAAAGCCAACGTTTGTTTGTATTCAAAATACAACGAATTGATTTTGCCGTTGATTTTTAATCATTCCGATGGCGAAAACCTGCAAGAATTATTGATGGCACAAGATTATTCAGTTGATTTTAAATCTGATTTTAATAAAAGCAATTGGATGATAACCGTTGCAGATTGTTTTAGGGAAGAAATTCAAACAAACGCAATTGAAGAAACTGTTAGCGAATTTAATAAAAATGAATATTTATTAAAAATTCAGGAAGCGTTCAGTTACAAATATCCTTACCTTTCTTCAACTACCCAAAGAACTAAACAAAATCCAAGCAAAAGTAGTATCCGTTCAAAAATACCTTTAAGAAAGCCCATGTTTGATGATAAGGAATATAAAGGCGCACAAAAAGGTACGGTTGTGCATTTCTTTATGGAACATATTGATTTTTACAGCCATAAAACTGCTAAAACACAAGCAGAAAATATGCTTGAAACAGGCATTTTGATTCAGGAAGAGTTTGACGCGCTTCCTTTTGAAAGTATTGATATTTTCCTTAATTCTGAATTTGGAAAAAGACTTTGTTCTTCTAAGGAAATCTGCCGTGAAAGGTCTTTTTGCCAAATTGTTCCCTTTGAAGATTCACCTGATGAAGCACTTGTTCAAGGTATAATTGACTGTTACTTTTTTGAAGGCGATAATATTATCTTACTTGATTACAAAACGGATATTATCAGGGATAATCTGAACGAACATATTTTACACCACACACCACAGTTAAAAATGTATAAATATGCGTTGGAACAACTTTATCCAGGTAAAACAGTTACACCGTACATTCACTTTTTTGATTGTAACGAAACCGTGGAAATCAAATAAAAAAAGAGCAGAATTTTCTGCTCTTTTTATTTTTAAATTATAAGTTTTAACGCTTCAAACAACAGTCTATGTTCTTCTTCTGTTGTGCCTGCCATAGCAGAAGATTCAAGCATTTTTTCGTAAAGTTTACGGTGATTTTCTTCAGAATGTTCAATGCCCATTTCATTAAGAGAAATAAGCATATTTCTTTCTTTCATTTTTTTTGCAAAGAGTTTAGCATTTTCTGCTTCCCCGTTATAATACAGCTGTGAAATAAGCCCTACTGCAACAAGTTCACCGTGAAGATATTTGCTGGCGTATTCAGGGAAAAGTGCCCTTGCAGATTCATATATTTTATGGGCAATAGCTGTTTGATTTGAGCCACGTGCCAAGCCGCTTACAACACCTGTAACGGCAATTGCAAGGTAAACGCAATCAAAAACTGCTTTGGTATTTTGCTTGTTTTCAATATCTTTGCAGGCTTTATCAAAATCTTCATTAAGGCGATCGTAAAGGAACTTACTTAATTCAAAGGAAGAACGCAGACCGATATCAATTTCATCTTCATTTTTACCGATAATCCTTTGCTTTGTTTCCATAAACTTTGCTAGTGAGTCGTAAACACCTGATTTAAAAAGATGAACAGGTTGTTTAGATA
The DNA here is from genome assembly GCA_045537705.1 of Clostridia bacterium. Classification (GTDB taxonomy): domain Bacteria; phylum Bacillota; class Clostridia; order Christensenellales; family QALW01; genus UMGS1322. Next base: position 6,145 of record JAZSPY010000111.1, on the reverse strand, counting down.
AAATATCCATATCGCAAAGCACACAGTTAACTTCCCTGTTATGATGCTTGGTGCCCTTTGGCTGACCGATATTATTATACGTTACGCTTAAAGGCGCATATGAAGCACAAGTTGCGCTGGAAGTGGGAATTAAAATAACGGGCTTATCACCTAAAACTGCACAAAGTTTTGATGCGTCCATCAATATTCCGCCGCCAACACCGATAACGATATCTGCATTTTTAAATTCATCGCTTTCAACGATTTGCTGGCAGTGTTCCTGTTCACAAAATCCTTTAAACTCGTAATAGCAGCCTATAATTCCTTTTGAATTAAGGCTTTCTTCAATATCTTTTTTTGTAATAGAAAGGGCTGTTGTGCCACCCATAACAAAGGGTTTTTTACATTTTAAAAATTCAACCTCATCACCAACGGTTTTAATACAACCTGTTTCCTGAACAAATCTGCCTGCACCGATACGGAATGATTTTTCAACTACCTTAGATTTTGTTGCCATAACGTTTTTCCCCTAAAAAATTTTATTTTTTCTAATTATAACAGAGAAATATTAAAAAAACAACCTAAAACTCAAGATAAATTCACTAAAAAGCATTTATTTTGTGCTATTTTTTTAAAAAACGCTTGCCAAATTTATATATTATATGGTATTATACCTTGGCAGATATGTTTCCTTGTTCCTTTAGAAAAAGGGACCAATGACCATAAGGAGGTGAATTGAAGTATGAATAAGTACGAAACACTTTATATCATCAATCCGAAACTTGATGGCGAAGCTACAAAGGCTATCATTGAAAAGTTCGCTAACCTTGTTACTGATAACAAAGGTACTGTTGATGGTATTGAAGAACAGGGCGTAAAGAAACTTGCATACGAGATCAATTACATTAGTGAAGGTTTCTATGTATTGATGAACTTTACTGCTGACGCTACTTTCCCCGCAGAACTTGAAAGAAATTTCAAGATCAACGAAGACATTATGCGTTTCATCGTTATTAAGAAAGAAGCTTAATTTAAAGAATTTTTAGGGAGATATTTTATGAACAGAGCAATGCTTATTGGTAGACTTACCAAAGATCCTGATTTAAGAGCAACCGGTAGCGGTATTTCTGTTTGCACATTTACTGTTGCAGTTGACCGCCGTTTCCAAAGCCGCGATACTCAAACAAGAGAAGCTGACTTTATTCCCGTTGTTGTTTGGAGAGGTCAGGCTGAGAACTGCGCTAAATATCTGCAAAAAGGCAGCCAAGTTGCCATCAGCGGTTCAATACAGACACGCACATACGATGCTCCCGACGGATCAAAACGTTATATCACTGAAGTTGTAGCTGATGAGGTTCAGTTCCTTTCACGCCCCAACTCAGCTGAAGGAAATGATGACGCTGCAAGAGCAGCAAGTTTGGGAAATACCCCATTCGGCAGCAATATGCAGGCTGTTGAAGATGAGGATATTCCATTCTGATTATTAAATTAGGAGGAAAACTACAATGTCCGAAAAGGATTTTAAGAAAATTCGTTCAAACCGTAGACCCAGAAGAAAAGTTTGTCAGTTCTGCGCAGATAAAGTTGAAGCTATTGATTACAAAGATGTTGCTAAACTTCGTAAGTTTATCAGCGAACGTGGTAAGATTCAACCCCGTAGAATGACCGGCACTTGTGCAAAGCACCAGAGAGAGCTTGCAACAGCTATCAAGCGTGCACGTACAGTTGCACTTCTTCCCTACAGTGTAGATTAATAAATTTAAGCGAAAGATTTTCTTTCGCTTTTATTTTTTTCTCAATACTTTATCATTGATTTTTCATAATTTTATATTATAATATATCTGTAAGCGTAAAAAATAAACTTATATTTTATTAAAAAAGAGGTTTTTATGGAAGACAACAGATTTAATCAATCCCAGCAAGAATATAATCATTCTGATATTCGTTACACCTATAATCCTAACGGATCATCACAAGGCAACTCTTACAATACTAATATGCATCAGAATAAAAAGAAAAAACTTGCCTTTGGCGGTAACGGCTGTTTTATCAGTTTAATCGCAATTCTTTTATGTATTACGGTTGCTGCGGCAGGTATTAGTTTGTTTTCACTTTTTAATAATAATGAAAGCAGTATTTCAAAACCAACACCTACCAATAACAGCGTATTAACTGCAACGCCCACTCCCACAAACGCATTAAACCCTGGATTTGCTTTTGATACCGTTGTTTCTGTTAACCCAACACCTACACCTAAGGTAATTGAAGGACAGATATTAACCCCGCAACAGGCTGCGCAGAAAGTTATCCCCAGCGTTGTTTGTATTCAAAGTTATACAACTAACAATTATTTTGGCGGTTCATCATCTTCTTCATTAAACAGTGAAGGCAGTGGAATTGTTTCACGCGCTGACGGTTATATTATTACTAACGCCCACGTTATTGAAAATGCTTCTTCGGTACAGGTTGTTCTTTATAACGGAATCGTTCTTGATGCTGAAATTATCGGTGCTGATTCCGTTACTGACCTTGCACTTTTAAAAGTTGACCCTGCAGGGCAAGAACTTAGCGTTGCAACGTTTACTTCTTCCAAAAATTGCAATATTGCCGATACAGTACTTGCTATCGGAAACCCTGGCGGCCTTGAATTTTCTTCTTCGGTTACAAGCGGTATTATAAGCGCCCTTGACCGCGCAATTCAGGATAACAAATCAGGTTACGTTATGCATTGTATACAAACCGATACTGCAATCAACCCAGGTAACAGCGGCGGTCCTTTGGTTGACCTTTACGGTAACGTTATCGGTATTACTTCTTCAAAAATCGTTGCTGAAGGTTATGAAAATATGGGATTTGCCATAACTTACGATGAAGCGGCACCTATTATCAATGACCTTTTAAATCACGGCCGTGTTACAAACCGCGCCGCTATCAATATTACTTTGGCACTTCCTTCTGCAGTATTCAGAGTAACAGGTTGGGATTCTATTCCATCAGGGCTTTGCATCACAAAGATTTCGGGCGAACATGAAGAACAAGCAGGTTTAAAACAGTATGATATTATTACTGCTATTGATGATATAAAGATTACAAGTATGTCACAATATTCTTCATACCTTTTAACAAAGAAACCCGGTGACAAGGTTATTTTATCTGTTTATAGAGCCAATATTTCAGGTTGGTCAATTGAGTATTCAAGAACCCCTGTTAATATAGAAATCACTCTTTCTGAAGCTAAATAAAAAAAGAAGGCTGAAAAAATTCAGCCTTTTTTAATGTTTACACAAATTTTAATAGCATTATTTTGAAATATTTGGTATAATACTTTACGGGTGTTATTTATGAATTTATTAGATGAACAATTTTTTATAAAACTTAAAAAGCAAAGAAACGTAAATCTTATTATTTTTACCGTTCTTTCTATCATATTTATTATAGGTTATGCATTAAGTTTTTTAACTAATCTTCTTGCTGTTTCTTTAACTGTTGGTATAATAGGCATTACTGCTCTCGTTTTATTTTATTGCGGCTTTATTCTTGATAAAAACAAGCTTTTAAAACTGTATAAAAACATAAACGAGGGCATTTGCCAAGAAGATACCTATACTTTTAAAAGATTTGATGATGAAACTGAGCACGATGGCGTAAAACTTATTCGCCTGATCTGTTCTTTTACCGATGAAAATGAAGAATTTGAACGTACACTTTACTTTTTAACTGCATTGAAATACCCCCAGTTAAAAGAAAACCAAACAATTAAAGTAAAAACCCATCAAAACATAATAATAAATATAGAGGATTGATTGTATTGAAAAATATTATGGTTTGTGTAACCTTACAAAACACCTGCCGTAACCTTATCAATTATGCTTTAAGCATAAAAAATGATGGTGACGTACTTCACGTTCTGCACGTTGCGAAAAACGGGCAATCATTTATGGGCGCGGCAGATGAGGCAGCAACGCTTGAGTTTTTATACTCTGCTTCCCACGAAGCCAATGCAGAAATGACGGTTATTCATTCTGATAACGTTGCAAACACTATGGCTGAATTCATAAAGGAAAAAGATATACATACTGTAATTTTAGGTATGCCCACAAATAATTCAAAAGATAATGGTATTATCACTTCATTAAAAAATAAACTTGATGATACCGTTGAACTTTTATTTATAGACAAACTAAAAGGAGATTTTAACTAATGAAAGCTTTTTTAACTGTTATAGGCCACGACAGAGTTGGCATTATTGCTGAAATAAGCGCCAAACTTGCAAAGAACAACGTGAACATCCTTGATATTACGCAAACAATTCTTCACGATTATTTTACAATGGTTATGTTTTTAAGCCTTGAAAACAGTTCTCTTGATATTCAGGAACTTCAAAAGGAATTTTCAGATTTTGATGAAAACCTGGAAGTTAGAATTCAAAGCGAAGAAATTTTTAACAGTATGCACCGTCTTTAATGGAGAAGAAGTATGATAAATTTTAATGAAGTAAACGAAACTATCCAGATGCTTGATAATCAACATCTTGACGTGCGTACCGTAACAATGGGTATTTCCCTTTACGATTGTGCGGATAGTGATAAGGAAAAAGCCTGTAAGCGCATTTATGATAAAATTTGTTCAAAGGCCGAACATTTGGTTGAAGAGTGCGAAAAAATTGAAAAAAACTTAGGTATTCCGATTGTTAACAAGCGTATTTCCGTTACCCCTATTGCCCATATTGCTTCAGCATCAAGAGTAAATGATGCTGTTTGTTTTGCTAAAACTTTGGAAAAGGCAGCACAAAACGTTGGCGTAAACTTTTTAGGTGGATTTTCTGCATTAGTTCATAAAGGTATTACACCCGGCGATGCGGCTTTAATTAACAGTATTCCTGAAGCTATGGCTGTTACTGAGCATATTTGTTCATCTGTAAATATTGGTTCAACACGCGCAGGTATCAATATGGATGCAGTTAAAAAAATGGGTGAAATCATTAAACAAACTGCTGAAAGAACTGCTGACAGAGATAGTATCGGTTGTGCAAAACTTGTTGTTTTTTGTAACGCAGTTGAAGATAATCCATTTATGGCAGGTGCGTTTTTAGGTTGCGGCGAAGGTGATTGCGTTATTAACGTTGGTGTTTCAGGCCCCGGTGTTGTTAAGTGTGCTATAGAAAAAATGCCCGATGCTTCTTTAGGTGAACTTGCTGAAGAAATCAAAAAAACAGCATTTAAAATTACAAGAATGGGACAATTGGTTGCAACACGTGCTGCTGAAAGTTTAAATGCACAGTTTGGCATTGTTGATCTTTCACTTGCACCTACACCAACCATGGGTGATTCTGTTGCGCATATTTTAGAAGAAATGGGTCTTTCTTCAACAGGTGGCCCTGGAACAACTGCAGCGCTTGCAATGCTTAACGACGCAGTAAAAAAAGGTGGCGTTATGGCTTCAAGCCACGTTGGTGGTCTTTCAGGTGCATTTATTCCTGTTAGCGAAGATATCGGTATGATAAACGCTGCAAAATCAGGCATTCTTACTTTAGAAAAACTTGAAGCTATGACCTGCGTTTGCTCGGTTGGTCTTGATATGATTGCAATCCCTGGAAAAACAAGTGCCAGCTCAATTTCAGGTATTATTGCTGATGAAGCAGCAATTGGTATGGTAAATTCAAAAACTACCGCAGTTCGTATTATCCCTGTTATCAATAGGGGTGTTGGCGAAATGGTAAGCTTTGGCGGTCTTTTAGGTGAAGCGCCCATTATGCCTGTAAATAAGGCGCTCTGCGATAAATTTATTAACCGTGCAGGTAGAATTCCCGCACCCCTGCAGAGCCTTAAAAACTAATGAAAACTGCAAGAAATATTTTATGGATACTCTTCCCTGTTTCCTTTGTTGTTTGGTATTTATTACTGATTTCAGGGGTTATAAACACACTGCTGTTTTCTAACATTGTTGTTGCGATTATTTTTACCATACCCGTAACTGCAATGCTTTTACAAACAATAATGAACAAGGAAAAGAATCTTAACAAAAATTACTTCATTTTAAAAATGGCTTTTGTTTTGTATTTATACTTAATGATTGCTTTTATGTTCGCAACTGTTTTAATTGCTAATTAAAAAATTGATAAGCCAATAGTGAAAAATCCTATTGGCTTTATTATTTTTTGTATTTT
>JAZSPY010000107.1:0-29756 GCA_045537705.1 Clostridia bacterium | reverse complement strand
AGATTCAGGAAATGGTACAAGACGGTAAAACAAAAACAGTTGGCAGAGACGTTACTGTTGAAGAAGTGCTTAACCAGGTTGAAAAGGACAGAATATATTTTAGGCGTTCAGGTGGCGGTTTAACACTTTCAGGTGGCGAATCAATGTGTCAGCCTGATTTTGCGGTGGCGCTTTTAGAAGAAGCCCATGAACGTGGAATCAATACTGCTATTGAAACTACTGCCTGCGTTCCTTGGGAAACAGTTGCACGCTTTTTACCCCATCTTGATACCGTTTTAATGGATATCAAGCATATGGATAGCGCTAAACATAAGGAATTTACAACCCAACCTAACGAATTGATTTTAGAAAACGCAAGAAAAATTGCCCACAGTGGTGTAAAGTTAATTGTGCGTGTGCCCGTAATTCCCACCTTTAACGATACACCCCAGGAGATTGAGGCAATTGCAAAATATGCAGTTTCCATTGGCGTTAAGGAGATGCACCTTTTACCCTATCACCCATTTGGCATTGATAAGTATAAAGGTTTAAACAGAGAATACTTAATGCATCACATTAAACCACCAACAAGCGAGCATATGGAAATGCTTTTACAAACTGCTTTAAAAACAGGAATTAAAGCCCAGATCGGCGGATAAATAAAAACCACGTGTGTAGCACGTGGTTTCTCTTTTTCCGGCATAGCCCTAATACTTCTGGTTTGGTATAAAGTCAAATATTCTAATTTGATTACTTTCTTAATCTTTTAATATGCGCCTTTATTGTTTTTGGCTTTATTTAACAAATTTAACTGCTGTTCCGTATGCAATAACTTCGGCTGCACCTTGCATAATAGCAGATGATGCATATCTGACATTAACTATAGCATCGGCACCAAGGTTTTCGGCTTCTGCTACCATTCTCTTTGTGGCAAGCGCACGGGCTTCGTTCATCATTTCATTATAGGATTTAAGCTCGCCGCCAACCAAGGTTTTGAAACTTTGAGCAATGTCTTTTCCGATATGTTTAGATTGGATAGTACTTCCTTTTACAAGGCCTAACATTTCCAGTTCTTTACCGCTGATATAATCAGTATTTACTAAGATCATCTTCTTCACCTTTCTTAATCTCTTTTATTCTTTCTATGCAAACTTTAAGCGTAATAACCGTAAAAGCAAGCGGAATAATACCTAAAAGCCATTTCCAAATGCTATCTACCAGCGCTATCAAAATGCCAAAGTACACAACATAATATAAAACCATAATGGCACTAACAATAATCGGTGCAACCAGTTTTTTCTTATACTCTTTCATATCTATACCATATTATTATTTTAATTTTTGCAATTTTTGGGTATTTGCTATTACAATAAGTTGCATTCCTTTTTCAAGTGAAAGCGCAGGATCAACTGTTGTGCTGATTGTATCGCCGCTTTTTATTGCAACTACGTTAATAGAATATTTTTTGCGAAGGCTTAATTCTACCAGCGTTTTACCAACCCATTCATCTTTCACATCAATTTCTACCATAGATACTTCATCAGAAAGCTCTATCATTTCCGAAAAGCCTGATGTAAGCAGATTCTTAGCAAGTCTTGTTCCCGATTCTTTTTCGGGAAAAATCATCTTATCAGCACCCACACGGCTTAAAATCCTTTGGTGCATTTCATTACCACATTTAACGATAACAGTCTGAACACCTGCTTCTTTGCAAAGGGTTACGGCCATAACGCTGGCTTCAAGATTACTTGCCATGGCAACAATAACAACATCAATATTAGATATACCAAGTCTTTTAAATGCCTCTGGCTCAGTAATATCGGCGCATTTACAAACAGGAATGGTTTCAATAGCGTTATCAACGTTGTTTTGGTCAATATCAATTGCCAAAACTTCCGCACCGTTATTTACAAGTTCCTCTGCAACGGCTTTCCCATATCTACCCAGACCTAATACGGCATAGTTTTTATTGATACTCATAAAATTTATCCCTTCTTATCCCACACTGATTTCTTCAATTGGGTTTCTTACAATATTCTGATTAGCTTTGTTTCTTTTAAATGCAACGGCAAGTGATATAGGGCCTACTCTGCCCAGATACATTGTTATAATAATAATGATTTTACCGATACTGCCAAGAGAGCCCGTAAGATTTCTTGTAAGACCTACGGTAGCAGTTGCACTGACTGTTTCATAAATGATATCCAAGGCATTTGCATCTGTTACGGCACAAAGCAAAACTGTTGAAACAAACATAATAATAAATGACATACAAGCAACGGCACCCGCTTTGCTGACGGCCTGTTTGGTAAGCCTTCTGCTAAACACTTCAGTATCTTCTTTGTTGCGAATAGAGGCGAATGCAGATATCACAAGTACAGCAAAAGTAACCGTTTTAATTCCGCCGGCTGTACCAACGGGAGAACCGCCGATGAACATCAACAATAAGCACACCACCGACGAGGCATTTGTAAGATTTTCCTGTGGTACAGTTGCAAAGCCTGCAGTTCTAGTTGTAACTGACTGAAATAAGGATGCTTGCAGTTTTTGCATCAATGTATAATCTTTTATTGTTTGCGGATTGTTGTATTCAAACGCAAAAATCAAAGCAGCGCCTACAAAAATCAAAATCAAAGTTGCAATAATGGCGATTTTGCTGTGCAGGGTAAGATCTCTGAATAATTTTACTTTCCTTGTTTTTGCCTGCTTTAGAACCCTGATAAAATCCCACCAAACAATATAACCGATACCGCCTAAAATAATCAAGCCACAGGTAACAATGTTGACAATTGGATTAAGTGCATAGTTACAAAGGCTGTTTTCGGCAATAATGTCAAGACCTGCATTACAAAAGGCTGAAACGGAAGTAAACACCGATATCCATATTCCTTTTGCACCAAATTGAGGTATAAACACCATCATATAAAGAAGAGCACCGATACCTTCTATAATAAGCGTTCCGCCTACAACCTTTTTAACAAAACGAACAAGGCCTGAAAGAGAATTCAGATTAAATGCATCTTGCAAAAGCATTCTATCCCCGATGCCCATTTTCTTGTGCAGAAGTATCATTAAACCTGACATAATAGTTATAACACCAAGACCGCCAATCTGAATCATTATCAGAATTACAACCTGCCCGAAAACACTCCAAGAGGAAACTGTTGGCGTTACCACCAAACCTGTAACACAGGTAGAGGTAGTTGCGGTAAAAAGAGCATCCAAAAAAGGCTTTGCCTTCCCATCAGCTGAGCTTATGGGAAGTGAAAGTAATAATGTGCCTATTAATATTGCAGTTAGAAAGCTTAATAATATAATATGTGTTGTAGATATTGAAATCCTTTGTTTTTTCATATTATTCTGCGGTTATGGCTCCCGCCTGAACAGTTGCCACACCATTCCTTTTGATTTGTTTATTTTGTTATTCTTCTAATAACGCTTTCTTTTTAATGTTTTTATAAACGAACAGGTAGATTATAAAGCCTGATATAAAGGTTACCATCCAGGAAACAGGATAAGTAATAAACAAAGATTCAGCGGTTCCAAAGGCTTTAAATATTGTAAAAATCATTAAAAGCCTTAATCCGCAGATACCACCTACACTGTTTAAGGTTGGCAAGATTGGTGAGCCCATTGCCCTTATTGCACCGGCGGTTATATCTGAAAGACCGCATATAAGATACGGTACTGAAACAAGGTACACCCTTGTTAAACCAAAGTTTACGCCTACTTCATCAGTTACGTTATATATTGATAATAAGAATCTGCCTGATAAAGCATATACACAACCAATTATAATACCTGCACAAATAACGCAGGCAACGTTTAACCCATACACCACTTTAATGCGATTGTATTTTTTTGCGCCCATATTTTGACCAACAAAAGTGATAGTGGTTTGATAGAACGAATGTAATATTGCATACCCAAACCCTTCAAAATTACTGCACGCAGAGTTACCTGCCAAAGCTTCTGGACCAAAGGTATTTACTGATGCTTGTACCATAACGTTGGCAATTGAGAATAACATACTTTGCAATCCTGTAGGTAAGCCAATTTTTATGATTTCAACAAACGATTGCTTTTCAATATGCATAGATTTTAAATCAAGCCTGCAAAAATCTGCTCTTTTAATTAAAGCGTTTACTACAAACATTGCAGAAACTATTTGTGAAATTACCGTGGCAATGGCAACGCCATCAACGTTCATATTCAATGCTTTAACAAAGAACAAGTTTAAAATAACGTTAATTATACCTGCAATAGTTAAATAGTAAAGGGGACCTTTTGTATCGCCTGCCGCCCTTAGTATCGCAGCGCCAAAGTTATAAACTAAGTTAGGTATTGCGCCACAGAAATATATTTTCATATATAAAGTGGAATAATCTAAAACATCCGTAGGTGTGCCCATCATAGTAAGCACAGGGGAAGAAATCAAAACACCGGTGATCGTTAAAATTGCACCACTTATCAAAGCTAACGGCATAGCAGTATGAACTGCGTTGAAAACGCCCTTTCCATTATGCGCGCCAATATTTGTAGCAACCACAACGGTTATACCGCTACTTAAACCAATAAAAAGATTTACACAAAGGTTTGTAATTGCGCCTGTTGCACCAACTGCAGCAACGTAAAGTTCTGATGAACTACCAATAACTATTAAATCTGCTGCATTAAATAAAAGTTGCAGAATACTTGTTAATATAATAGGAATGGTATAAAGCAAAATCTTTTTTAATAAAGGGCCTTGTGTAACATCAAAATTATTTCTTGCCAATTATACCACCTCCAATTAAATTACTAAATCAATTTTATCACTTTTTATTTGATTTGACAATATAAAAAGGCTCAAAAAGCTTAACTTTTTGAGCCTTTATTTTTATGCTGTCTGTGGTTCTTGTACTTCTTGTTGTTTTTTGTTTCTTATCTTGCGAATAACGCAGAAGCCTGTAATAAACAATACTGCTATAACAAAAAGCATAATAAATGATATAAGCATTGTTTGTGTAAGTGAACTGATGGCTGATTGAATAGTTTCTTGCCCAACAGGTAAATCACTTGGCAAAAATGAAGTAATCATATTTATGCCTGAATACAATAACGTAATAAAGATACCTGCCACAATCGCAACTACAGAATGCCAGATTAAGAATGAGCATTCCCTTAAACGTAATAATAAAATAAGTACCGCAAGAATAACGCACGCAATAATGCATGACTTTGTTACAGCACCACTATTAAACAGTTTAATAACTTCAATAATTTTTTGCGAAACATCTTGTAATATTACCTGTGGATCAGGTAACGCTTCATTAATAACAGGTGCGATTTCTTCTTCTATGTAGGCATCTAGTTCGGCTTCAATATCTTCAACGGTAACACCTTCAGGAGCTACTTCAGAAAGAATTTGCTGAACTTCATCCCTGTTTTCATTTATAATATTTTTTATCGTTTCAATATTAAAGGTAGTTTGCCCTGTAACAAGATAATTGCTTACATCCTGAACATATGTTGAAAACAATTGATCAACCGTATTACTTTCAACTATTTTTTCAACAACTATCGGTTCAATCTCAGCTTCTTCAAGCATCTGTGAAACATCAGGAAGTTCTGCAATCACTTGCTGTATGTCAATAGATTGAACGGCTTTTGTAATGGTTTCAGGCCTTATAATATCTGAAACCGTACCAACAATCACCGTTGCAATCAGCGTTGGTACAAGAACTATGCAAAGCAAAACGGATATAATCTTAAATATAATATCAAGTACACCATTTTTCTTCATATATTTTTACCTCACTTTAAAAAAAAGAGTTAAGTTTAAGCCTTAACTCTTTTTAATATGTATGTTTTTAAAGTGCAAATTTATTCCAGTATGTTTGCGGAATAAAAGAAGCAAGCAGTTCAAGGCGTGGTGTTCTGAACACGAAGGCGCTTACATCTTCAGTAAGCAACTGAGTGTTCACGGTTGCCACAACACAGAATTACGAAGCTTATATCATTACGCACGCTTTGAAAGAACTTCTGCTTCGTACTCCTTAACCTCTTCAAACCAAGAAGCATCAGCCTTAACACCACACTGTGTGCAGTATTCTTCCCAGATATCGCCAAAGGGAAGAGTTTTTGCTTCTTCCATCATTACCATAAGTTCGGTAAGGTTGCCGTTATCCTGAAGATCCTTAAGAAGTTTATTAGGTGTAACTAATGCATTAAGAAGAGCCTTCTGCCATGAACGGATACCAACTGCCCAAGCAGAGATACGGTTGATGGAAGCATCAAAGTAGTCAAGAGCCATAAATACTCTGTCAATAGCATCGTTACGAACGATTTCCTTTGCAATTTCCTTTGTTTCATCATCAAAGATAAGAACATGGTCAGAATCCCAACGAACACCACGGGTGATGTGAAGTGCAATTTCAGGGAAGAAGCAAAGAAGTGCTGAAATCTTATCTGAAACAACTTCGGTTGGATGATAGTGGCCGTTATCCATTAAAGGAAGGCATCCATCGTGTGTTGCTGCAAAAGTAAGAGTAAATTCTGCAGAACCTGCGGTATAAGATTCAACACCGATACCGAAAACTTTTGATTCAACGCAAGGTTTAACAAGGTTTTTATCAAAGGGTTCAGCTAAAATCTTTTCAATTGAATCTTTATATCTTTCTCTGGGACCAAGGCGGTCAGCAGGAATATCCTTATAACCATCACCTGTCCAGATATTCATAACGCAAGGAACGCCTGTTTCTTCAGCAAAATACTGTGAAATGCGGATACAAGCCTTGCCATGTTCAATCCAGAAATCTCTTGTTGCTTTATCAGGGCTTGAAAGTGTAAGGCCATCTTTAACTTTTTCGTGTGAGAAGAATGTTGGGTTAAAATCAATACCCATATTTCTTTCCTTAGCAAATTCTACCCATTTCTTAAAGTGCTTGGGTTCAAGCTTATCACGATCAGCAAACTGGCCATCTTCAAATATAGCGTAGCAAGCATGAACGTTGATCTTTTTTGCACCTGGGCAAAGTGACATAGCCTTATCCATATCTGCCATAAGTTCTTCGGGAGTTCTTGCTTTACCGGGATAGTTACCTGTGGTTTGGATACCGCCTGTAAGAGGGCCATCGTGATCAAAACCTGTAACGTCATCACCCTGCCAGCAGTGGATTGCTACGGGAATGTTTTTAAGTTTTAAAATTGCTGCATCGGTATCTACACCGTATTTTGCATAGATTGCCTTTGCGGATTCATAACGTGTGCTCATAATTTTTCTCCTTTAATTTATATATAGTTTATTATATTACATTAACCCTTGTTTGTAAAGGGTATTTTTAAGCTGTTGGCGAAGGTGTTGGTGTTACATTAGGATTTTGCTGTGGTGTTTGTAAAGCCTGTTGTTCCCTTAACGCCTGTGTTTCAGGTGAAATATAAATCTTTGCTTTTATAGACTCATATTTAGAAACTGTTAAAAGGGATTTTACAGGTTCTTTTCCAGGTTCACTCCAGATCTGATAAATGTTCACCGTATAACCTGTACGGGCTTCGGATACTTGTTTTTCCTGATTTAATTTAAGATTATATTTATTTTTTGTATCTACAATATATTCAGGATCGCCCGGTTGAATTTCTTCAATGGTTTCCGTTTCAATTTTAACAGTTGCATTATTAGGCAGGGGCATACCATAATATTCAACGGTAACGTAAAGTTTACTGCCTTTGCGGGTAATATCCGTATTGATAAAATACGGTGTTTGGCTGTTATTAAACATTTTTAAATCGGTATGCGGCCATGAAACCGTTGCATCAAGCCCCCTGTTGATATATACCGATGGCCAGGTGTGTGGGCGCCTTTCAATAATTTCAATAGGTGCATTTCTGTTAACCATATTTGCACCTGCTAAAAGTGCGGAATAATAAAGGGTTGTTGAAACCTGACAAATACCGCCGCCGATAGTTTCATCATACTGCTGATCTTCGTTAATAAAAACGCCTAAACCAAATCCGTTTTCAACAGTTCTTGCGCCAACCCACTGGTTAAATGAAAATACTTCCCCCGGCATCCAAACCCTGTTATCAAGGGCTTCAAGAGCACGGGTAATATTTTGAATTCTGCCTTGAGGGGAATATGCAGAAAGTTCCGTGGTAAAGGTAGAACAAAGCTGATACTGTTTTTCAAGATCGGCACGTTTGATTTCAGGTTCAATATTTTCAGGAACAATGGTATATGTTAAAACTTCTTGTTCAGTTTTTACAAGTTGCGCTATATCGTAATAGATATCAGTAAGGTTAATTGTTCTGCCTGCTTTTTCATCGGTGTAAGTAAAAACAGGCTGATTGTTTTCGTATTTAAAGGTTACTGTTGCATTAACACGCTTAATGTCAATTTCTTCTTTTACCTTCATAAGCCCATTATAAAGGGTATCTGAATCCTCAATAATAATGGCAGAAATATCAATAATTTCACCGTTTTTAAGTTTTTTTCTAACGGCTTCCTGCTCTTCCTGGCCGCCTGTTCTGCCCATTTCGTACGCTAAGCGAGAGGCTTTTTCAACGTCAACTGTAAGTTTAAGGTTTTCCCTATCAAGAACCCATTCTTTATCTTCAAATTTAAGCACAAGTTTCTGGGTTTTAATTTTGTAATCAACGTTACCGGAAAGATATACCTTGGCTTCTTCAACGGTCATACCGCCTACGTCACAACCGGAAACGGTGATGCCATTAAATATTTTATCCGAAAAATATGCCTGATTATATTTAAAATCATTTTGGTATTCTAAAGATTCTATCTTATCGTTATTATGGTTCACAAAATAACTTATAAGCAACACAAGGCTTGTTAAAAGAATAATACCAAGGCAGATTATAACCGTTATAATGTGATAAAAACCTTTATCGTTGTTTATAAGCTTTTCCCTTTCCATAATTTATACTTCCTATCAATCAAATTGTATATAATAACCGCTTACGTATCCTGTTTTGCCGCTTTGGGTTTTAACAAGATACCAACCATCACTTTCCTCAACAACAGTAACTTTTGCACCGTTATCAAGAACTTCTAAAATTTTATATTCCGTTGCAGGACCTTCCCTTAAATTTATCTTATCGTTTCTTATGGCGCTTGAAATCGTTGCAGGCCTTTCCCCTGAAATATCGGTAGCATCAGGTGTTGGTGTTGGAGCTGGGGTTGGCGTTCTTAAGGCTTCAATTTCGCTTTCAGATAAACTTGGGGTTTTAGGTGCTTTATAATCGTAATCGCCTTTGCGCACTACCCTATCAATCACCCATGTGCCGTTTTCATATTTAAGGCGGACACGGTAAATAGAGTGTTGCCATTGGGGAATGTTATATACGCCCATTGCCATGGCTTCAGCCTTAGTCATCTGATTTGTATCAAACTCACCGTTAATTGAGTAAATAGCTTCTTTTACCGTAATGGTTTTTTGCTTTTGCCAAGGCCAAACGAACAGATTACCATACTCAAATTTATGCCCGTAATTTGACACAATATATAAACTGTATTTTGAACGTAACTGTGAGTATTCCTGGCTATTTAAATAGTCGTATGAAAAAAATCCTGATTTATCCTCAACTTCTGCACCAAGAAGAATAATATCAAGCCTTGCTTTTAAAGCATCGTTCAAAACAAAATATATGTTAGAGGTTTTCATACTTGAGAAAAATGCGCCTACAATCAATAAAACTACAAGCAAAAGCACAAGAAGCCTTGTAAAAATATACGTTAATGCTCGTTTTAGTTTATCCACAAGCCTATTCCCCCTTTTATCATATATTTCAAGATGATTATACCATATTTTTCTTCTGTTGTATATAGTTATATTATATTGTTTAAAATTTGTTTATTTTTTTATAGTATTTGGGAATAATTAAAAAAGAGGTGTTTTATTTTGGCAAATATCATTTTAAGAACGTTTGTTTTATTCATAGCACTGCTATTTATGCTTCGTATTATGGGTAAAAGACAGATCGGGCAACTGCAACCCTATGAGTTTGCAGTAATGCTGATTTCATCTAATCTTGTTACGGTGCCTATGTCGGACCTGGCAACACCGCTGCTTTGGGGCATTACACCTATCTACGTTTTACTGCTTTTAGGCTTGATTACATCAGAACTTTCACTAAAATCGGTGGTTTTCAGAAAAATTATATGCGGCACGCCCCGTGTTTTAATTGATAGAGGCATTATTTTAGAAGACGCCCTTAAACAAGTCAGATACACTTTAAACGATTTAATGGAGCAACTGCGTTCAAACGACGTTTTTGATGTTTCGCAAGTTTATTACGCTGTTTTGGAAACCAACGGTGAAATCAGCGTTATATTAAAAAGTGCTGTAAGATCCGTTCAACCTGCCGATCTAAGCCTTCCCACTAAACAAGAGGAACTGAACATTGCTTTAATTTTAGATGGTAAAGCACAAAAAGAAAATCTTGAATATATAAATAAGGATATGTTCTGGCTGAAATCAAAAACCGGGCAAAGTGATTTTAATAACATTTTATTGGCTTTATATGATGGACGCCGATTATATATTCATTTCAGAAACAAAAAGATTAAGGAGATACCGATTTGAGAAATCTTATAATTATTTTATTGTTTTTAGCGGTTTTTATTACAGGTTCAATTCTTTGGGAAAACTACCTTAATAACGAATTTATTGAAATTATTGAAAATATTAAAACAGCACAAACCATTGAACAAATCAGTAGTTTATCAGATAAATGGGAAAAAGTTTCCGATAAAGCAGGAATTTTAATTAACCATAACGATCTTGAAGAGGTTAGCCAGTATCTTTGGGCGATGGAAGCCGAAAAAGCAGTTGATTACGATGAATTTATTGAATCTAAAGAAGTTGTTATCAATATGATTGAACATATAGTTTTAATGAATTCGTTGCACATTTTAAATATTTTTTAAATTAGTTTCACAAAATAAAAAACAGGCATCAAAAGATGCCTGTTTTTTTAATTACTTTTATATTTTGCGTTGCTTAATCCTAAAAGCACGCCTAAAAACGTATCTAATGCCGAAATAGTGCCAAGCACCTGTTCGCCGTAAGGTAAATTCCAGATACCTGCAAGCGCAAAATAAAGTGTTGCAAGTGCAGGAAGAAAATACAAAGCAATCCATTTAAGTACGTCATAAGTCTTGTTTGACATTTTCATTTTTTTACTCCTTAATAAGTTTTCCTTGTTTTAATAAGGTTAATAAATTTATGTTCTGGGTGGCTAAACCAAGATAAAGTGTAATTCCGTTAGCCTTTGCAATTTCCTTTCTATGATTAAATGAAGAATCAATTTGAAGGCTTTTAAGTGCATCTACTATGCTATTGGTTTTACCTGTGTATTTAGGATAGTATTGCTTGTTTTTTACACTTTCCTCACTATATTTTGGACAAATATAGCCACGGATGGTTTTGCCGTTTACCTTGATATTTCTGTACCCTACCGCATTATTGATATTGCCTTCAATAACTTTAATGGTATTGTTTTTTACACTTTCAACAATGCCAACGTGGTCAGGCCATGAATTATTATCGCCTTTTCCATTATCTTTCCAGTGATACAAAATAATATCGGCTGTATTTGGTGTGTATGCATCATCCTCAATCCATATTCCCATTTTCTGTGCCTTTTCAATCATTTTGCCACAGGAACATTCAAGAGGAATGATTTTTTCTAAACCGCATTTAATTGCAACGGCAGAAACAAATGCCGCACACCAGGCATCAGTATATTTTACCTTGTATCCCCTTGCTACAGGTTTATGTGAATTATAAGTATCAATGATTTCCTTGTGGCTTAAATCCTGTTCTTTTTTACCAAGCCATTTTTTTGCCTGTTCTATTACTTTTGTTCGCATATCTTTCTCCTTTACGAAATAATTTCCCAATGGGTAACTACGTTATAAATTTCATCAATAAATGAATTACCTTTAAGTGCTTTATACGCTTTAAACATAAACATAAAGTTTTCATATTCATACTGGCGTATCTTTTTTTGGTTTTTGTGCTTGTAATAAGTATGAAGCATATCGCTTCTTAATTGGCATTTTTGCCCTTCAACAAGCCTTTTTATCCAAATAAAGAACGCGCTTAGCGTGCCAATAACAACCGTTAAACCGCTTATAATTTCGGCTATTAAAAGAACATAACTCACTGTAAATTCCACCCTTTTTTCGTGGCAATTGCCTTTTCTTTTTCAGTTAATTTATCAAGGTTTGCTTCGCCGAGTGTTACGGTGTGTGAAGCATCGCCTTGCTTGATTTTTACGGTAATTTTACTTCCCTCAACGCCTGCATATGTTATTTCGCCTGTGATTTTATTCTGTCTATATTCTATAGCGTTTACCCAAGTTGTTCCTTCACTATCTTCTAAACCGTTAAACACTACTAAATGATACTCATATTCATCAGGGTAAAAAATATCATCTGCAACATAATGTATTCCAACCTTTTGACCATATCCATACACGTCTATAACAGAAGCAACGGCTTCAGCATTATTAAACATTGTTTCGTACACTTCTTCATCAAAAGCAGTTTTATAGTTAAATGTGGTTATGTAGGTTGTGCCTTCAACAAGCAAATCAGTGCTTAAATATTCAATTGAAGCATTTGACAAACTATGATTTTCAATAATTACAGGGTAAAAATCCTTTAAAGCATTGATAATGCTCAAAATGCTATCTTTAGTTAATAGTGGTGACATAGAAACGTCAAACCCATTACCGCCGATTTCACCTTCAACTGTTAAGTTTTCAAGTTTAGTGCAGTTTTGAAACGTAGCGTTAAAAGAATTAGCACCATCAGGAATTGATAAATGAGCAGTTACTAACTTTGTTGCACCGTAATATAATTGTTGGATTGTTGTGCCTAATATAGTTACCTTTGGAGTATCAATAATCGTTGAATTTCTAAACATATAGTTATGGTTATTATCTGTTATTATTGGGTGTTTAGGTGGAAAAAGTTCATCTCGCCACCCTGCAAATGCACCCCAATAATTCCGTCTTTCACCGTTCTGTTGTAAACTATCCCAAAACTCATCATAACTTAACCAACCACCGCCTTCTTGCTTGCCTACAAGATAGCCTTCATCGTAGCCAATAAAATATCCTTTGGAATGAGCCTGCCCCACAGTATCCGTTATTTTGTCTGGCAAATCGCCCGATTTGATTAAATCTTGATTGCCTGTTAAATCTCGTATCTTTTCACAAACGTTTTGATAATCATTCAAAGGCATTACTGCATATTTACTCATTGTGCCACCTCGCTAACATCGGTAAAACTTGCAAGCACCATATTGGTGATTTCATTTTTATCATCTGTTGTTAAAGTGTAATTATCGCCTTTTTCACCTTTAAATTCACCGTTTAAAAGTTTTTCTTCAATTTCTTGCCTTAATAAAACCGCTTGCTTAACGTTTGTTAAAATATGTTCTTCAAAGGCCGAAAGATTATTTAATAAAAGATCTGATTTTATATTATTTCTTGTAAGAAACAAAGTTGCAGGTGCAGTTAAAATCTGCTGGCTTTCACCATTTTCAAGCATTCTTGTAATAACTAAGGTGCAGGTAAATTCACCGCCAAATCGGGTGATCGCTTTAGGAACTTCCCTTGTTACCATATCCGATTCAACAATAATGTTTTCTGATGGATGATATCCTGCATAAGCTGATTCAAAATCAATACGATAATACAATTGTTTACTGCCTTCATTTAAAACAGAAAGATATTCTAAATCTAAAACAAAATTGATTTCAGTTGCATTATCTTCGTTTTGAATGCCTCCCCAAGCGTAATCGCAAGGTGAAATGCCATCTTTTGTAACGTTGAAATATACTTTTCTTATTGCCATAAAAATACCCCTCCTTTATGTGTTCAGCCCAAGATAGCTAAGCAAATATTCATATTCTTCCTGCTTAATCTTTGAATCAACACGCCACCTTAAAAGTGTGCTTTTAAGATAATCGGTGTACGTGCCCGTAACGTTGCCTAATCTGCGTTCATTATTAAACTGCTGCTTTGTTACAAGGCTTTCTTTACACATTTTTTCTAACTTATTTTTTTCATTCTGTGTTAAAGAAGTTTTTGTTGTTTCGTTTTTCGTTTCACTTGTGGTGGGCTTTGTTGTGCTTGTTGATGGTTTTGTTGTTGTGTTTGTTGATGGTTTGGTTGTTGTGCTTGTTGTTGGTTTAGTTGTTGTACTTGTTGTTGGTTTTGTTGTTGTACTGGTTGTTGGTTTTGTTGTTGTACTTGTTGATGGTTTTGTTGTTTCATTTTTTGAAACATCTTCCTTGTTAGTAGCAGAATCTTTCTTAGAATCAGAGTTTAAATTGGAATTATTTTTTTGTGCATTTAATTCTGCCTTTAACTCTGCCTTTAACTGTTCTATCTGTTTTTTTGTTTCTGCAGATAATTCATTTTTAAATATTTCCATAGCCTGATCTTCAGCACTCTCTCTGAACTCATCAATAACAGAAGTTTTTTCTTTTTCTTGCTGCATACGAGAATCTGCTAATTTACTGCGCATTTGTTGCGCCAAAGAATCAATTTGCTGTTGCTTTAACAGAGTATATTTTCCACTGCGATTTGTGTGGCTTATTTCAACTGCAGTTTGCTGCGTTCTGTTAAGCCCTGAATCCGTTAAACCCATATTAGCTAACGTTTGTTCCACTTGCTTTTGGTCAATTATTTTCTGTACGTAAGATTTATCAATATAATCATTATAGGTTTCTTCAACTGATTGAATGTCAGCTGAATACTGGTCAATTATCGCTTTAGAAACATCTGAGTATTTTGCATCTATGCTGTTCAACTGTTTGTTTTTTTCTTCTTCCTGGCTTTTCAAGATCTCTTGAAGATATTCAGTATAAGTTTTTGCCATGCTTCTACCTCCTTCTATTTTGCGTTATTTAATAGTTTAAAGATTACGTTAAGTCCCTTTAATTCAAAATAATCCAGGCTTGTTATTTCAAAACCGACGTTTCTTAGTAGTTTTATCTTTGGAATTATTTGCCTGTTTACCCTTACGTTACCTTCAAAAACGTTTGATGATAATGAAACATTATGAAATTCTGAAATACCTTGTTCGTTAAAGCACTTTATATTCACGTTTGAATTTTGCTTGCCTTGCAAATTCAGATTAACTTTAACTATACGCTTTAATCTATCAAAGGTATTTAACGAAAACAATGCTGTTTGCATTTTTGAAATTATTTTAAAGGATTCTTCAAGATAATCTTCCGTTAAGTTTTCATCAAAATATCCTCTTATAACGAAATTCGTTTTATTGATTTTCATATTAAATGCCATAATCATATTTTCATCATCACCGTAAACTGTGCTTACTGCATACGGTAATTGCCACATATACCACGAAGGAAGCGATGCAACACTGCGCCTTAAACTGTATGTTGATATGTTCATATATTCATAACTATTGTAATCCATAGCGTATACCTTGTTGCCTATAAACAAAAGGTAATAACCGTTCCAATCAGCCGACCAGGCTTGTTTTATATCTTCCTTAGCCAGTCGTTTTTGGATAGCATCTGAAACTAATACAACGTTTCGTTCGGAATACTGGTTTCTATCAGTTAGGTTATACACTTTACCATCGCTTGTAGCCCATAAAAGTTTATTAAAGCACAATTGAATTGTTTTAGGACAATCGCAACCGATTTTTGAATGAATAAGCTTAAATGAAAACGTTGCAAATAACGTTGAAAGGTCTATGGAAGTTTGATCTATAATTTCTTCAGCAGAAGTAGTAGTTACATTGTAATCGCAAGAATATATCTCGTGTTCCTTAAAAACAATTAAACTTGCACCCTGCCTGCCAAAGCCTGTAGTTTTTTGCCCTTTATCGCCAACGTAAGCGTAGTTGTTTTCGCTAAAATATAACGGATTTTCAAAATCACTCCACACAACTAACGATTTTTCGTTTTCATCATTGTTGCCGCAAAGAAAAAGCCTGCTACCGCCACTAAAACCTAAAGACGTATTACCGTACCATATAGCCTGAGTCATCTCCATAACTTTTCTGGCTTGTTTATCACTACTCTGGCAAGGTGCAGTAACAATCATATTATTATGAATATAGTCATTGATGCTTATTAAACCCGGATCATACTTTTCTGAATCTTTTTCAGCATTTAATGTAAAATGAACAATATTTCCCTTTATAAATGCATGCAGATACATATCATCATCACCTATCATCTTTTCAACCGTAGGCGTGCTGCTTGGTGAATCAACGGTGTGTTTATGATTTTTACCCTGTTGATCAAAATATTCAACAGTAATAACACCCGGGGTGTTTTTGTTGGTAAAAGGCAACGAATATTCCATATAAGTTATAGTGTCAATGATTTCCCCATCTTGTTCAGGGTAATACTTATAAGCTTCACTTGTATTATCATACATAGAAAATTCCATTCTGTAATAATTACCAAGCAAATTAAAGCCTTCCACCTGGGTAGCACCTTTTTTCATTAGGCGCGTGCTTGACCCACTATCCCTAAAACATCCGTTACAGTTTGTTAAAATTAAAGGCGCATACATATTTTCAGGCAAGATATATTCAGGACCAATATAAGTGTTACTGTTCTGCTTTTTATATTGATATACGTTATTTTTATAAGCAGCGGTTTCACAATCATAAAATCTTAAATAAACATAAATATCGTTTTTGTACACAATAGGAAATGCATTAAAATCATCAATTGCTTTTGTTGTAATGTTAATGCCGTTTAACCGAATAATATTTTCTTTAGAACAAAGTTTTAAATTAAAGCAAAGTTGCACGTGCGAAGGATCAGTATTCCATTGAACAAACTTTTCACATTCAAGGGTATATCTGATGCCATCTATCACTATCGTGTTATAATTTTCAGCCTGCAAAAGTGCACCATTGGGGGTTGTATCTAAAGAGCCTTCACATTGATTTATGCCCGGGCGAGTTTTCAACGTGTTATCTTTAAACCACATATTGTTGCAATCAGAAAGCTGATCCTCTTTTAAATACGCTAAATCATCCTTTAAATTTACACCCCCTGAAAACTGCGGTACTTTAAATTGATATAAATTTGTTCTTTTTAATACGGGTATCACGTGTTCACCCCCTTTTAAATGGTTGGAAGAACGTCTTGAAGAATTTCTTCTTTAATAAGACTTTTACGTTTTAAATTGTATATTTTTGAAAAGAACTGTTGATTATCGCTATCGCCCTGAAATGATGCCATCAAAGCGGCTACCCCATAAGGCATAATATCAACCTGTGCTTTTTCGGGAAGATCAATTGTTTCAAGGGCGTTTTCAATTTCATTAAAACCTTCTTTATTTAATAAAAAATAAAGATCTGCATAAACGGAATTTACTGCGCTGATTGCATTTTCATCAATATCTGTAACACCGCCTGTTTTTTGCAAAATATCATAGCCAAGAAGCTTTGTGGCCTTTTCTATAATTTTTGATGCAGTCATTTTTTATCCCCCTATCTTTTTAATAAGTTCTTGTTGCTCTTCCTTTGATAAATTCACAAAGGCTTCATATTCTTCAGGATACTGTTCTTTAAGCCCTGAAATAATATCCGATTCCTGTGGATTGCTTATTTCATCAATAAGCCCTGTGATATCAGGGATTGTTCCTTTGGGAAGGCGCTGCAGGTACTGAAGCGGTGTAATAACCCCTGAATTTAAAAGATTATCTAAAGAAGAAATCACTACCGATTCGCCCCAAAGTGTTGAAGCGCCTACGTCAACCTTTGCATTTATCACAAGATTTTTATACCTGTTAGAATCAAATGCCATATATCTTACGCCGTTTTTATCCTTAATTTTTAAAGGACGTTCCCCATACATATTTATCCAGAAATCCGCAAAAATACGGGCAATTTCTTCAATACAGGAATAGAATCGTTGCTGATACACCTGCATTGGCTGAAGCGCTGCTTCCCTGATTGCAATTACTGCAGAAGCGTTATCAGGGCGGATATCACCTAAGGCCGCATCGTTTGCGCCTGAATCATACAGAGTATTAAGTGCAATATCGTTGATTACATTTTGCATTTGATTTGCAAACTGCGGCGGATAAACGTACTGAAGCGCACGGTGCACATCATAATCTTCCCCGGCGTTAATGTTGATTATCTGCCCCGGATCATTAGTTACCGCCTGCCCTACAATATCTTTGTTTACCACAATTTTAGGCATTCCTGTTATCATTAAAGACCATACTTCAGCTGAAAGAGCCCTGTTAATTGCAATCTGATTAGGAATAAGATAAGTTATTTCGCTATCCCCGTAAGCGCTTGAAAATCTTGGCTGCCAGGAAAATTTTGCAATAGGATAAAGGCGCAGTGAGAGATCCCATTCCTTTTTAACAACTGCATTTTCAGTTACTCTGATTGCTTTAACGCGAGTTTCACCATTTTCAAACACCTTAAAGAATTTTGTTAAAACGGTAACATTTTCGTTATCTTTAGGCTGATTTTCACCCCTGTCACCTGCAAAAACAAAGTTGCCATCATCACTTTTAATATCTTTAAAATTTAGGCTATTTTCCTTACATTCCTGTTTAACCTGCCAAAGAGGTTTTCTTTGGGAAATGATAATATATGGCTGGCTTTGGATATCATCTAAGTTAGGATCACCTAAAATTACGTTTACAACGTTTTGCACCTGGCAGGCAATATCACCCATGATTTTTGAGGTTTTGTTTTCATCAGCAAAAAGCCCGGTATCAATTTTTTCATCCCAGTAGGTGTAAAAGAATGCAGTTCCCGATATATATGCTTCGCGCACAAAATCCACTAACTTTTCGTTGAATTTGATTCTTTCGGCGGTGCTTATTTCGTATAAAGAAAGTGCACGCATAACGGCATTTACTTCTTCATCAGTTACGATGCCTGCAGGAACACTTTCTAAAAACTCCGTTTGCATATGTTCATTAGGCGTACCTTCGCAAGAATAATTTACCGTAACGGGATTTGCGCAAAGAGTGGATATTTTATATTCGCCTATTCGCTTTATAATGTTTCGGCGAACAAGCGGACGTGTGTTACCTGCCTGTACACCGTGCCATTGGTCCCCAACGTAAAAACGTTCGTTCATTTTGCTTTGCTCATAAATACCGCGATCGCCAATAGAATTTTTATATTCGTTGGCGTTTTGATATTCTAAAAATATCTCCTGTGGTTTAAGCTTAATATTTTCCATTGTTACCTCCTTAAAAAATAAGGGGCATATATTTATGCCCCCGATAAAAATTCCTTTTAGGAAACTGCAACACCGATATGGTCTAAACGGCTCTTTTTAACAAATACATCGTAATAAAGCCTGTACTGGAAGAGATATGCATCTGCATCCTGATTCTTTTCAGGGGCAAAGATACGAAGATTTTCAGTTTTCTTAACTAAAGATGCACCGCTTTTAGCCATCATAAGCATATTTACGGTTTCAGCATCTTCGTTTATGCTGAAGCCACCTGTTAATGCGCTTTGACCTGCATCAAAGGTATAACCGGTTTTCATTCTTTCGCTGGAAACGGGAATGATTGCAACGTCATTGATCTTTTTAACCTTAAGATCAATTTCGCCCTGCTTGAAATCTGAAACAACGATCTGCCTTTGAAGTTCAGGTGAATTCATTAAAGCAGCATAAGCGGTGGGATCCATAAAGCAAACAAGTTCTTCATCAAAACCTGCCTTAGCCTGAATAGCGTTTGCAAGAGATGTAAACTGTGCATAAGCCTTAGTTGCATCGTATGTGATTTTGTTATTTCTTTCTAACGCAACGGAAGAAAGCTTTGAAATGCAGTAAGCATCCATTTCAGGAATAACCTGTGTACGAACGAACTCCTTTAAAGTCTGGCCTGCAAGGTTTGCAACGCCTGTTTCATCCATATCCATTCTGTCAAGCTGCAACTCTCTGCCTCTGTCCTTTGAAAGCATAAAAGATGAATTTGTGATAGTAATTTTGCCTGTAGGGAATCCGTTATCCCTATCGTAATCACCTAAACCTACAAAATCAAGTTCAGGTAAAAGTACTGTTTTTGCGCCAACGAACTGTGCGCACATTACGTTATCGGCTAAAAAGCCTGTTGCTGATTTCTGCACAACAAGTTTATCAAGTTCGCTTGCATACTTCTGTGCATATTCTATTGAATTAAGTGCCATAATCTTTTTCTCCTTTTTAGTTTTTCAGACCCTTAATAAACGCTGTTAACAGCGTATCAAAATGTTCACCGCCTGGGCTTAAACTTCCTGCTGAAGCCTGTTTATTCTTTTGCTGGGTCTGATTATTCATTTTTATTTTTAACTGCTGGCGGTTTTTGTAGCGCAGATAAGCATTTAAAAGATTTTCAGTTTTTGCATCCTTTAAAACAGAAGGCGGAATTTTATCAAAGCTGTCAATTTCAGGGCACTCCCCTTTAAGTTCGGCAAATTCATCCGCTATTCTTTCACTAAACTTCTTTTTTTCCGCCTCCTCATTTTCAATAGAAACAAACTGTGCTCTTTTTGAAAGATTATCCTGTTTATACTTTTCCATTAAAGCATCAATGGTTTTTAAATCATCACCATATTGACTTTTTAACTGGGTTTTATAAACTTTTTCATCAAGGGCAACAAATTCCTTTACCGTATCAATTGGCGATTTACCCCTTAAAGATGCAAGGTATGAAAGCTCATCTAAAAGTGGCTGAAGTTTATCTAACTTTAGTCCCTTTTGGGCTAACTGAACTGCTTCATCACGGGTAAGCACCTTATCTTCATGGTTAAAGCGTACGGTAATATTGTTTTCTGCGCCATCTGCTTCCTCAGGTGAAGGTGCAGACGTTTCTATATCCTGCGTTTCCTGTGTGGTATCATTTAACGCGCAAATATCATTTTCCATAATTTTTTCTCCTTATTTTTGTGATTCTCCATTATAGGTCCAGAAATTTTTAAGTTCGCGCTTTTCTTTTTCAAGTGCGCGCTTTTCAAACTCTGTAAGCTCTGTTTTTTCTATCTGCTTTTTTTGTTTTTTGGCAAAACTATAGCCTGAACAAAAAGCTAAAAACAATAAAGTAATCCATAAAGTTAATAAAATTAAAATATTGATCAATTCCATTCTCCTTTCATATCTTCAGGGGTAAGCCTGAACTTCATATCGTAGTATTCCTGTTGGGTGGGTCGTGTTTTTTCGCCTATCGGTTTAAAAAAACGAACGTCATAAAAAGCATATCTTAAAGCATCCATTAAATGATTGTTTTGGTCTTCCGGCTCATTGATGCTATTGCCGAAAGCATCTTTTTTGTAAGAGTAGGAAGAAAGTTCACTAATTGTATTTTTACATTTACTTAATACGAATATCTTATATTCCTTTAGTGCCATTATTCCGTTTATTACACTATCCCTGCCTTTAACAGAAGCCTGTAAGCGCCCAATCCCCATTCTTCTTAAATCTTCGTTACTCTTAGGCTCTGCCGCATCTGCACGGATACGTTCTTTTTGATAGCCTTTATCCTGTATCATTTTTGCAATATGGGAATTTAACATTTTATATCCGTAATGCTCATCAAAAATATAGATTTCCTTTTTTACAGGATCGGCAAAAAAAGCGATAAAAGCAGTTGGATCGTTGGTGTACCCATAGTCAAGGCCAAAGAACGCTTTATGGTTAAAAGAAGCTTTCAGTTCTTCAACGCTAAAATCCTTTATAACCCAGTTTTCAAAAATCAATCCTTCAGAAATCCCCCAATTACCTAATCCGGCAACATCATATTTTCGCGGGTTTTCATTTTTCATCCGTTCAAATATAGCCCTGTCCGTTTCATCAAGAAACTCATTGATGGTGTAATTTGTTGAGTAGGTATCAACGTTTTCATTTGGTTTATCAAAAAATCTTTTTTTAAGCCAATGTTCTGCACTCCAGGGATTAAACGTTAACGTTGTTTGCTTAAATAAGTGTCTGGGAACGTTTCCGCGGGGAACTGATAAATCAAGTTTATCAAAATCAGCTTCAGATTTAATTTCAAAGGCTTCTTCTACCCACACCCAACAAAGATAGCCCTTTGAAACGGTGGTTGAAGCAAGTTTTAAAACATCATCAAATCCCCTGAATAAAATCTTTTGCCCTGTTGGTTTAAAAGTCATTTCCATTGGCGCAACGGTGTTTTGCCATAGGTGGCTGACGTTTAACTTTTCTTGTGCCCATTTTAACTGTGCATAGGTTGAATCCTTATGCGTGTTAAACACCGCGCGAACAACAAGCAGATTGCTTTCAGGATATTTCATTAAACGGTATATGTAGTTTAAAGCAGTAGTGGTGGACTTTTTACTGCCTTTACCGCCCTTTAAAATGCGGTACCGCTTTTTACTTTTCCAAAAGTGCCCGTAGCCCTTGCCAACAATATCAGGCAGATGAACTTTAGTCTTTAATGTCTTTTTCACCGGTGAACACCACTACCTGACTTGCCTCTGTTTCATTTTCCTGGCTTAATTTAACACACAGTTCGCTTGCTTTAAGCCGATGCTGAATATTTATTTCTTCATCATCCATCACCTTTTGCCAAAATTCTTTTACCGCCTGAATTTCCTTTTTTCTTCTTGCCACAAACTATCACTTCCTTTTTTCAGCACCATCAGTACAGTTATATTTTTTAACAGTAAAAAAATTTGAACTGAAACATCTTGGGCAAACTAAAACATACTGGGAAATATAAGCATCAGGATCTTCATAAAGAATAAGTTTAGGTTCAAAAAATGTATTTTTACAATCATCGCAACAGTGCATTTTCTTGCTTCCTTAAAATTTGCTTCACTTTTATTGTGCGAACGTTTTGCCTTAAGATTTCAACCTTTATCCCCTTTTTTTCTGCTTCTTTAACTATCTTATTATCTTGCCAGCTTTTTAAAGTGCGTTGTTTCATTCCTAATAAAACTGCCAACGTTTTTATGCTTATCCTATCCCCTGCAAAAATAACAGGCATTCTTTCCTGATCCTTTATAAATAATGGGCACTTTGTGATTTTATATGATTTTGTAAACTCGCTTATCTCACCATTGGGTATTAACGTTTCTTCCGCTGTCCACCCTTTTATCGCTTCTCCCCTTTGGGACCAGGGGCATAAACCTATTGCCCTTTGGCAATCCCAACAAAGCTGATCTTCTTTTTTTTGTGACATTTGGAATCCTCCTGAATTTAATTAAATTGACCTTTTTTAGTGGAGAAGGCATTATTTGTTCAGTTTATCAAACTTTTTGTCCGTTTTTGTTTGGTAACTTGAACTAATTATAGGTTTGTTTTTTGCATTTGTCAACAAATTTGGTACAGTTTTCTGAACTTTTTTATTGACTTTTTCCTACAATTTTTGACCTTTTTTGTCATTTTTCCTTATTTTTTGTGATTTTTAATAAATTTTTGTTGCATTTTCTGAACTTTTATGTTAGCATAGTAAACGAAGGAGATGATTTTATGACAGATTTTGCTAAACGGTTATGTGAGGCGATGAAAACCCGCAATATAAAGCAATCCCAACTTGCTAAAATGTGCGATATTGGTAAATCCTCTATCAGCACCTATTTAAAAGGAACTTATTTTCCAAAGTACGATAGCATAGTAAAACTTGCAAATGCGTTAGAAGTTTCGCCCCGCTGGCTTGCAGGGGAAGATGATAATATGGTTGATACCAATATCACTACCGAACAGTTAAAGTTCGCCCTTTTTAATGCAAAGGAAGGTGTTACCGACCAGATGCTTGAAGAAGTTAAAGCCTACGCAGATTATATTTTGAAAAAAAATTCCTAAGTCCAAACTTTTGGACATAGGAATTTATAAACTATAAGGGAAAGGATGTGATGGGTTATGAACACCAATGAACTTTATACACTTTTAGAAAAGCAGGGAATTACAACCCACACCATTGCCTGCCCCTTATCAAAAGCAATTGCACTTAATTTAAACGGCGCCAAATATATTGGCATTGATCCTTCCGTTTTAAAAAACGAGTATGATGAACGGCTTGTGCTTGCCCACGAAATCGGTCATGCCTTAACTGATGCTTATTACACAAAACTGGATAACCCGATTTTTATTTCACGGATGGAGCATCGTGCCAATAAAAAGACGGTTGAAATGCTTGTACCAAAGCATAAATTAGATGCAGTTTTAGATGAACATTCAACGGTGTTTAATCTTTCGGAATATTTTGCGGTGCCTGAAGATGTAATCAAAAAAGCGTTCTGGCTGTATTATAAAAAGCAGTTGCCTTAAAAAAAAGAAAAGCAGGAATTTTTTCCTGCTTGTTTTTATTCCTTCCCCCATTTTTGCTTACGCCATTTTTCCGGGGATATTTTAAGTTCTTTTTTAAACACCTTATAAAAATACGGATAATCGTTAAATCCGCAGGAATACGCAATTTCTTCTAAGGAATCGCTTGTTGCTTCAATTTTTCTTAAGGCATTATTAAGCCGCACTTTTTTCAAATATTCAAAAGGCGTTATGTTATATTCTCTTTTAAATAAGTTGATTATGTGGTTTTTAGTAAATAAAAATTCTTTTTTAATATCCTCAAGAGTAATGTTTTTATTGTAATTTTTATCAATATATGCCGCAATTTTATTTGCGGTATTCTTTTTTGTTTTTTGCTTAGAAAGAATTGACAATATCTCATAAAACACTGCCGATTGTGAAATATACGTACTTTGGCTATGTGCAAGTTCATCAAGTTTAATCATTAGTGGCATCAGTTTTTCAATATCAAAATCGCCCCAAAATCCTAAAACCCCTTTTTCATTATCACATTCTTCCCCAAAAAAATGCACGTACAGATATTCAGGCGCATCACTTGCCTGTGGCCCTGCCTGTAATGAATTTTGCTTTTGAATATGGTATTGGCCAGGCGCTATTTCGTAATCAACACCATTTTCATTAAACCTTAATACGCCTTTAAAAACAAGTAATAAAACGTTATCATGGCAAAGCCTTGTAATATGGTGCTCCTTCATTTTAAAATATCTGAAAGATGCGCTATTATATTTTATTGGCTTTTCTAAATTGATGCCTTTCATAATCATCACCAATAAAATGATAACATTATAGTGTGATATTGTCAATGTATTAGTTAATATCTTCAATGTTTTAAGTGTGTTTAGTATGATATAATAAATGTACAATTCACCTAAGGAGAGTTTTTATGGCTAAATGGGAATTTTATACTGCAAGAGATATTAAGCCTGAAGGTTGGGTAAAAAGGCAACTTTTATTACAGGCAAACGGATTAGCAGGTAATTTAGATAAAGTCTGGCGTGACGTCAGGGACAGCAACTGGATCGGCGGTGACGCTGAAGGCTGGGAACGTGTGCCTTACTGGTTAGATGGATTTATTCCACTTGCAGCGCTTTTAGAAGATGAAGATATGCTTAATCGCGCAAAAAAATATATTGACGCAATTCTTTTACAGCAGCAGCCTGACGGTTGGATTTGTCCTTGCCCCGAAGAAAACCGCGCAACGTACGATACCTGGGCAGTTATTTTATTAACCAAGGTTTTAACTGTTTATTATGAATGCACTTTAGATGAACGTGTGCCCAAGGCTATTTATGATGCCCTTAAAAACTATTATGAACTTTTAAAAACGGGAAAAATTAAAATGTTCCGTTGGAATGAAGCCCGTTGGTTTGAATGCTTTATTCCAATTAAATTTACATTAGATAGGTTTAATGAGCCCTGGCTTTTTGAGCTTAGTAAAATCCTAAAAGCAAACGGTACGGATTACCCTGCCTTAAAAGAAAAATGGGTGCGCCCCATAAACCGCTGGGGGCTTCATACTCACATTGTAAACATTGCAATGATGCTTAAGTACGAAGCAGTTTCTGCAGATATTTTAAATGAAGATTATAAAGATATTGCAACTGAACTTTACGATTTTCTTTATAAATATAATGGTACTGTGTTTGGCGGTTTTACAGGGGACGAATGTCTTTCAGGCTTAAGCGCAATTCAAGGCACCGAACTTTGCGCTATAGTTGAACAAATGTACTCTTATGAACATCTGTTCAAGCATACAGGTGACAACAAGTGGGCAGAATTACTTGAACTTATGGCGTTTAACGCATTGCCTGCAACCATAAGTGATGATTGTTGGAGCCATCAATATGTACAGATGGCAAACCAGATTTCCTGTGAACGCTTCCCCGAAACAAAGGATACAGGCAAACCAATTTTCAGAACAAACGGTTTTGAAGCCCACGTGTTTGGCTTGGAACCGCACTTTGGATGCTGTACTGCAAACCACGGTCAAGGTTGGCCAAAGTTTACCATTTCTGCATTTATGCATAATGATGATAGTGTAATAAACGTTCTGCCTATTCCCGTTACTTTAAACGATAAAAAGTGCAATATTAAAATTGAAACCGATTATCCTTTTGAAAACACCTTTAAATATAAAATTCAAGCAAAAGAAGATTTTAAATTTATTATAAGGGTAAATTCATTTAGCAAAAACCTTACGCTTAATAATAAAAAAATGCCCATTAAAGATATTGAACTTTCATTAAAAAAAGGCGAAGAAGTTACGCTTAATGTTAAGTTTGATACTAAACCTGAATTTGTTAAACGCCCCCATAATCTTAATGCGGTTAAGTGCGGTTCAATTATTTACGCTTTTCCTGTTACTTATAAAGAAAATATGCTTGAATACGTAAGGGATAATGTTGAACGCAAGTTCCCCTACTGCGATTACGAGTTAATCCCACAAAGTGATTGGAATTACGGTTTTACAAGTAAAAAGGCTGAATTTATTAAAAACAAAACTGATGAAATACCGTTTTCTTCAAAAAATCCCCCAAGCGCAATAAAGGTAAAAATGCAAAAAATCGCCTGGGGCTTTGAAGATGGCTACGATACAGTTTGCGCAAAAATCCCTAATTCAACTAAACCCATATGCAAAAAGGAAGAAGTAACCCTTTACCCCTACGCCTCAGCCAAATTACGCGTTACAGAAATTCCTTTTGTGAAGAAATAATAAAAAAACGGATGAGATTTTCTCATCCGTTTATTATTTTATTAAGTTTTTTCATTTGTTCTTTTGTGGGTACAGGCGTATCCTTTAAAGGAAACTGAATACCCATATTATCGTATTTTACCTGGCAGATTTTTTTAAGGGGTAAAAGTTCAATTTTATCAACACAAGAATAGTTATTGACAAATTCTTTTAACGCTTTTACATCTTCTTCTGAATCATTTAACCCGGGTATTATTACTTGCCTTATGGTTGTTTTTATGTTTTGTTTATTCAGATATTCTAAAAATTCCTGAACTTTTTTAAAAGAACAACCAACGTACTTTTGATAATTTTCTTCAGTTAAATATTTAATATCTAAAAGCACCCTGTCGGTTTGTTTTAATAAGTTTTTTACGTTTTCATTCAGCAGACAGCCTGAAGTATCAAGGCAGGTGTTTAATCCGTTTTCTTTTGCTAAACTAAACACCTTTTCGCAAAATTCCGCCTGCATTAAAGGTTCGCCCCCTGAAAGAGTTATACCGCCTTTTTCACCAAAGTAATCCTTATACTTTATAGCCTTTGCGATTACTTCTTGGGGGGTATATTCTTCTCCGCCATTACCCCACAAATCAGGGTTATGGCAACAAGCACATCTTAAAGGGCAGCCCATTAAAAATGCAACAAATCTGATGCCGGGCCCATCAACTGTACCAAGGCTTTGAAATGAATGAATTTTACCTATCATAATGCTTCGTGGAAAGTACGGCTGATAACTTCCCTTTGCTGTTCGCGGGAAAGTTTATTGAAGTTTACAGCGTAACCTGAAACGCGGATTGTAAGGTTAGGATATTTTTCAGGGTTTTCATAAGCATCAAGCAGCGTTTCGCGATTTAAAACGTTTACGTTAATATGGTGCGCGTTCTTTTTAAAGTAACCATCAAGAATATTAACTAAATTTTCAATCTGTTCTTCATCAGTTTTACCTAATGCATCAGGGGTAATTGAGAAGGTATTTGAAACACCATCGCGGCAATCATCATAACTGATTTTTGCAACTGAGTTTAATGATGCAAGCGCACCGTTTTCTTCCCTATTATGCATTGGGTTTGCCCCCGGTGCAAATGGTTCCGATGCTTTTCTGCCATCAGGTGTTGCGGCAGTATTTTTACCGTACATAACGTTTGAAGTAATTGTTAAAATTGAAAGTGTATGTATTGCTTTACGGTAGGTTGGTGTTTTTCTTAATTCAGTAATAAATTTGTGTGTCATTTCTTTTGCGATTAAATCAACCCTATCATCATCGTTACCGAATTTTGGGAAAGCACCCGCAGTATTATATTCAATAATATAGCCTTTTTCATCACGTACAGGTTTAACAGAAGCATACTTAATTGCACTTAATGAATCGGCAACAACGCTTAAACCAGCAATACCAAATGCCATTAAGCGTTCAACTTCAGTATCGTGAAGTGCCATCTGCAACTTTTCATAGCAGTATTTATCGTGCATATAGTGGATTACGTTCATAGTGTTTACGTAAAGTTTTGAAAGCCACTTAATATAAATATCATAGCGTTCCATAACGGTTTCGTAATCTAATTTATCGCCTTGTAAAACTTCCATCTGCGGACCGATATGTATTCCGCTGGAAACATCGTAACCACCGTTAATTGCAATTAAAAGAAGTTTTGCTAAGTTACATCTTGCGCCAAAGAACTGCATCTGCTTACCAATTCGCATAGCGGAAACACAGCAAGCAATAGCATAATCATCCCCATAAATCGGGCGCATAATATCATCGTTTTCATACTGAATGGAATCAGTATCCTTTGAAACCTTTGCGCAGAACTTTTTAAAGTTTAAAGGAAGGTTATTTGACCAAAGTACAGTAAGGTTAGGTTCAGGTGAAGAACCTAAGGTATAAAGGGTGTTAAGAATACGGAAAGAACTTTTTGTAACTAACGTTCTGCCATCTTCACCCATACCGCCAACTGCTTCGGTGATCCACATTGGATCGCCACCGAAAAGTTCGTTATATTCAGGCGTACGAAGGTGGCGTGCCATACGAAGTTTAATAACAAAATCGTCCATCAATTCCTGTGCCTGAGATTCAGTTAAAACTCCGTTTTTAATGTCACGTTCAATATAAATATCAAAAAACGTTGCAACTCTGCCTAGACTCATTGCGGCACCGTTTTGTTCTTTAATAGCGCCAAGGTATGCAAAATATGTCCACTGAATTGCTTCACGGGCATCTTTTGCAGGAACGGAAATATCATAACCGTATGAAAATGCCATTTCCTTTAACATACCTAAGAAAGAGATCTGCTTGTAAAGTTCTTCATCTAAGCGGATATTTACTGTATCAAAAGCCTTATTTTCAAGGGCTTTTTTGTCCTTTTTCTTTTCTTCAATAAGCCTGTCCACACCATAAAGTGCAACCCTACGGTAATCGCCGATAATTCTACCCCTGCCATAAGCATCAGGAAGACCTGTTATTACGTGGCACTTTCTTGCTGCACGCATTTCATCAGTATATGCCCTGAAAACGCCATCGTTATGGGTAGTTTTATATTTGAATTCTTCTTCAACCTTTTCAGAAAGTTTGTAACCGTAGGCTTCGCAAGCCTGCCTTGCCATACGAATACCGCCAAAGGGGTTTACGCCGCGTTTTAAGGGACGGTTTGTCTGCATACCAACGATAATTTCATTGTCTTTGTCTATGTATCCGGGTGAATAGCTGGTAAGAGAAGATACAGTTGCAGTGTCAATATCAAGAACAC
>JAZSPY010000014.1:0-3642 GCA_045537705.1 Clostridia bacterium | reverse complement strand
GTATCGCTTAAATTATATACTCTGAATTGAAAGAGTACGTAGCGATCAATTGTGCCATCTTCTAATTCTTCTTCAGTAACCATATCCTGAGTTATTGCAAGGTTGCCTGCACGAAGATATTTGGTACCTGTGTTGTTCTTTGTCATCACAACTTTAAAGCCGGTTTCTTCTGTGGCTTCGGGTGTCCATTCACTTGCAAAGGTAACCATACTTACGCAACTAAGTACCATTGCCAAAGCAAGAATGAGACTTAAGATTTTTTTCATAAAAAACTTCCTTTCTTATTTAAATACTTTTCCCCATCAAAAAGAACAGACAGAGAAATAATTATACGTGAATATAATACCACACTTCATGCATCAATGTCAAGAATTTTATGTAAAATGTTCAAAAATTAGCAACATTTTAAAAACTAAATAATTTTATGTAATAAAACCTTATAAAAATACAAAAAAACCATTTTTTAGATGGTTTTTTTCTTGTTAAAATCTCTTTTTTTGCACGTTTAAAGAAAACTCGGTTAATAATCTTTCAGGCATAAGTTTTGACATAGCGAATGCCATTTTTATTTTTAACGTAGGGATTATTAACGATTTACCTTTAAACATTTGTTTTAATGCATATTTAACTGCATATTCTGCGCTTATTGGTTTTGATGATGAAGTAGTTTTTGCAACTTTATTAAATTCCGTTTCTACTGAACCGGGGCAAAAAGCTGAAACAGTAACGCCTGTGCCTTTAACTTCCCTGTTTGCCGCTTGAGAAGCACGCATAACAAAGGATTTTGATGCATAATAAAGGGCAAAATACGGGCCCGGCATAAACGCCGCAGCAGAAGCAGTATTAAGGATTCTGCCTTTTTTATTTTTAATAAAACTTTCTAAATACAGTTTTTGCAGAATATATTGGGCAGTAACGTTAGTTTCAATCATTTTGATATCTTCATCTATATCGCTATCTTTAATTGCCCCAAACTTACCAAAGCCTGCGTTGTTAATTAAAACGTCTGCCTTAGGGAATTTTTTAAAAAGTTCAAAGCAGTTTTCTTTTATTGATAAATCAAGGACCACACAAGTGCAATTATTTTTTAATAGTTGCTTAACTTCTTGTAACTTATCTTCTCTTCTTGCAACAAGCACGGTTTCGTATCCCATTTTATCAAGTTCTATAGCAAATTCTTTGCCTAAACCACTGCTTGCCCCTGTAATTATCGCTAACATATTTTTTTCCTTTAAAAATTCTTTAATTCTTCATAAAGCCTTCTGCACGGTAATCCCACAACTGTAAAGAAATCACCGTTTAGTTTTTTAACGAATACTGCGCTTTTGCCTTGAATTGCATAACTGCCTGCTTTATCAAAAGGCTCGCCCGTTAATATATAATTATTTATTTCTTCATCAGTAATTTCTGCAAATGTAACGTTGGCAGTTTCAGAAAAAGTAACGGTTTTACCTTTTTTAATTAACGCTACCCCTGTAATAACCTGATGGGTTTTACCTGAAAGTTTTTTAAGCATACAATATGCTTCTTCCTTATTTTTAGGCTTACCTAAAATTTCACCATCTATTACCACAACGGTATCAGCACCAAGAACAGTGCTTTCAGGGTTTAAATCAAAAACTTCCTTTGCCTTTAAATAGGCAACCTGTTCTACACCTTTTTCTATTAAAAGATTTTCAGGAATTTCGGCTTCATTTTTTGCAGGAATGATTGTAAAATCAATACCAAGCATTTGTAAAATTTCTTTACGCCTTGGAGAATTTGAAGCAAGTATAAACATTATTCACCTAAAGATGCGGCGCCGATGATACCTGCATCGTTACCCATCTCTGCTTTTAAAATTTTAGTTTTAACTAAATTAGGAAATACAGTATACTGAAGCATTTTTTCCCTTACAGGCTGTAAAAGGAAATCCCCTGCATTTGCAACACCGCCGCCTAAGGCGATAATATCAGGATCAAGGAAATTTATTATACTTGCAAGCACTTGTGCAAGATTATCGGTGTATTCTTCAAAAAGCTGAACACCATAATCATCCCCTGTTTTTGCAGCTTCAATAACCGTTTTTGCGCTTACTTTTTCTTCCTTTGCGATTACGGAACCAGTATGCTCATCAAGATCTTTTAATGCCATTTTTATTAAGGCAGTTGCCGAACAATAGGCTTCAATACAACCCTGATTACCGCAACCGCACTTGTTACCGCCTGATTTAAAAATAAAGTGGCCAACTTCAGCACCAATGCTGTGACTGCCTGTAAAAAGTTTGCCGTTAAACACCATTCCGCCACCAACACCTGTACCAAGGGTAAGCATAATAAAGTTTTGCGAATTGTTTCCGCAACCTTTAAGATATTCAGCCCAGGTTGCAACATTGGCATCGTTACCTAAGAATACAGGTTTATCAATATGCTTTTGTATTTTTTCCCTTATAGGATAGTTTTCCCAATGAATATTACTGTTATCGGTTATGGTGCCTGTTTCATTATCAAGAATACCCGGTGCGCCTAATCCAATATATTTAATTTTATCAATTGAAACGTTATTTTCTTTTATCAATTGCTTTATTGTTAAAGCGATATCATCAACAATTTCATCATAAGGCCTATCAGCGTTTGTAGGAGTAGATAATCGGGCGACAATTTTATGCTTTTCATCAACTAAACCAACTGCAATATTCGTTCCGCCTAAATCAACACCGATTGTATACATTATTCTTCCTCCATAATTTTTTGCTGTCTTTGTTGAATTTCTTTTAATGCATTATAACCAAGTTGTTTTAACCTTGTGTTCCTTGCAGCGCTTTCCATAATAATAGCAAGATTTCTGCCCGGATGCACGGGAACTGTTAAAAGGGGTACGCTTACGCCTAAGATTTCCTTACGGTCTTCATCCATACCTAAGCGATCGTAATCCTTTTCTTTATCCCAGAATTCTAAGTGCACAACAAGATCAATACTTTTTGTTTTGATTACTGCGCTTATGCCATACATAAGTTCCACGTTAATAATGCCAACACCGCGCATTTCCATCATATTGCGGATAGTTTCGGGTGCTTCGCCAACAAGCCTGTTTTCTGATATTTTTTTAACGATTACAGAATCATCTGCAACAAGCCTATGTCCCCTTTTAACAAGTTCAAGGGCAGCCTCGCTTTTACCAATACCTGATTCGCCTGTTATCAAAACACCTAATCCGTAAATATCAAGTAAAACACCGTGAACGGTTTCCATTGGCGCAAGTTTTGTGTTAAGATAGCCTGAAAGTTCTGCAACAAGTTTTGTAGCAGTAGATTTTTTTGACTTAAATACTACTGCATTATTTTTTTGCGCAATTTCCTTTAATTCAGGAATTTCTTCAGCGTTACTGCTTATTACAGTAAACGGAAAGGGCTGTTTAAAAAGCTCGTCCAACGCTAAAACACGTTCTTCTTGTGTTTTAGCCATTAAATATGAAACTTCTGCAGTGCCGATAATTTGAATTCGGGAAACATCAAAATGCTGATGAAAACCTGTTAAAAACAGACCCGGTCTGTTAATATCAGCACAAGGTACTTCAACGTATTTTTCTTTGCCTGCCCAGATTATTTCAAAATTAAGGTCCTGGGCAAGTTTTGTAATTGAAATTTTTGCCATTTTATCACCT
>JAZSPY010000020.1:0-4358 GCA_045537705.1 Clostridia bacterium | reverse complement strand
AAACCTTAAAAAAGGTTGGCAGAAGCCATTCGCCTGAAGAAATAATTGATTGCTATTCTTTAGCAAGGGAAGTAGGCTTTAAAACCATAAATGCTGATTTGATTGCAGGCTTACCTGATGAAAGTGCAGATATGTTTTTTTATTCCCTTGAAGAAGTTTTAAAATTAAAGGCAGAAAACATTACGGTACATACTTTAAGTTTAAAGCGCGGCTCAAAGATGAGTGAAGAAAAAATAGCCTTTGATAACGTTAATGAAGTTCAAAAAATGGTTGAAGGCGCCCAGGAAATTTTAATCAATAACGGATACGAGCCTTATTATCTTTACCGTCAGAAGTATATGACGGGGAATTTTGAAAACATCGGTTATGCTAAAAAAGGGCATACGTGCATCTATAATATTGATATTATGGAAGAAACTACCGATATTATCGCCTTAGGTTGCGGCGGCGTTTCAAAAAGAGTATTTAAGGAAGAAGACCGTCTTGAAAGGGCTTTTAACTTTAAAAGCATTTATGAATATATTCAGCGCATTGATGAAGCGAATTTGCGCAAAAAACAGTTATTTGAACTAAATTAAATTGACACTTTATAAAAAACAAATATAATTTATATATAGTAATATATTATTAGGAGAAATTTTATGCTTACACAGGCACCAAAAGGCACAAAGGACGTTACACCCTTTGATGCATATAAATGGCACTACGTTGAAGGAATAATGAAAGAAATCGCCAGGGTAAACGGATTCAGGGAAATTCGTACACCGGGCTTTGAACACACCGAACTTTTTCTTCGTGGCGTAGGCGATACTACTGACGTTGTTCAAAAGGAAATGTACACCTTTTTAGATAAAGGTGAAAGAAGTATTACCTTAAAGCCCGAAGGAACTGCAGGCGCAGCCCGTGCTTTTATTGAG
Source organism: Clostridia bacterium (assembly GCA_045537705.1). Lineage (GTDB taxonomy): Bacteria > Bacillota > Clostridia > Christensenellales > QALW01 > UMGS1322. The sequence continues at coordinate 3,441 of JAZSPY010000020.1, read as the reverse complement.
CACGGTATGTTTAATGAAGCGCTTCCTTTAAAAATGTTTTATTTTACACCTGTTTATCGCTACGAAAAGCCACAAAGCGGCAGATTAAGGGAACACCATCAGTTTGGTGTTGAAGCCTTTGGCGGAACTGAACCTACTTTAGATGCTGAAATTATTATGCTTGGTTTTTCAGTGCTTCAAAAGTGCGGATTACAGGGTTTAAGCCTTAATATCAACAATATTGGTTGTCCAAAATGCAGGGAAAAATATAATCAGGCATTAAAGGATTACTTTAAAGATAAAGATTTGTGTGAAACTTGTAAAAGCCGCCTTGAACGCAATCCAATGCGTATTTTAGATTGCAAGGATAAGGATTGCGGCAGTGATAAAGATAATGCACCTGTAATCTTAGATTATATCTGTGATGATTGTAAAAATCACTTTGAAATGCTTAAAAGCATCTTAACAAGCTTAGAAATTCCATTTAAGGTTAACCCACGTATCGTTCGCGGTCTTGATTACTACACCAAAACAGTTTTTGAGATTATCGCAAAAGTTGATGGTAACGATTTAACCGTTTGCGGTGGTGGCAGATACGATGGATTGGTTGGTCAGTTAGGCGATAGGGAAGTTGCAGGTATCGGCTTTGGTATGGGTATTGAACGTCTTTTGATTTTATTAGAAGAACAAAATCTTTTACCTTCTGTTCCTGAGCTTTTTAAAGTTTACGTTGTGTCAGGCGCATCACAGAAAGAAAAAATTGCTGCATTTAAACTTGTTCAGGATCTTCGTGCTAACGGCGTTTCAGCAGAAGGTGATCATAACGGAAGATCATTTAAAGCACAGTTTAAGTACGCTAACAAATTAAACGTAAAATATACCGTTGTTATTGGCGAAAATGAAATTCAAACAGGTCTTTATGCTTTAAAGGATATGGCAACGGGAGAGCAAAAACAGCTTACACCAAACGAAATTATAAATGAGGTTATAAATAATGGCTGAGGTTTTAAACGGATTAAAAAGAACCGCCCTTTGCGGTGAATTAACAAAAGAAAATATTGGTACAACTCAAACCGTAATGGGCTGGGTACAAAGGCGCCGTGATTTAGGCGGGCTCACTTTTATGTGGCTTCGTGATAGAAGCGGTATCGTTCAGGCAGTTTGGGATGGCACAAAGAATAAGGAACTTTTTGATCGTATTCAGGAAGTTCGCAGCGAATACGTTTTGGCAGTAACGGGTACAGTTATTGCAAGAACCCCCGAAAACGTTAATAAAGATCTTAAAACAGGCGAGATTGAAATTGAAGTAACAGATGTTTTAATTCTTTCAGAATCTGCAGTTACACCTTTTGAAGTTAACGATAGCGTTTCTGTAAACGAAGCATTACGCTTTAAATATCGTTATCTTGATCTTCGTAGGCCTTCAATGCAACATAACTTTATTATGCGTTCAAAGGTGGCAAATATCACCCGTAATTATTTAGATGAAAACGGATTTTTAGAAGTTGAAACACCAATGCTTACTAAAAGCACACCTGAAGGCGCAAGGGATTATCTTGTTCCTTCACGTGTTCAGCCTGGCACCTTTTTCGCACTTCCTCAATCACCACAGCTTTTTAAACAGCTTTTGATGGTTTCAGGCTTTGATAGATATTTCCAGATTGCAAGATGCTTCCGCGATGAAGATTTACGTGCTGATCGTCAGCCTGAATTCACACAGATTGATATGGAGTTATCATTTGTTGAAGAAAACGATGTTATGGCCATTACTGAAGGTCTTTTAAAGCGCGTGTTTAAGGAAACTTTAAATGTTGACGTTCAAACACCTATCCGCCGTATGAAGTATAAGGATGCTATGGAAAACTATGGTTCCGATAAGCCTGACCTTCGTTTCGGTATGGAATTAAAGGACATCTCTCATTTAGTTAGCGATTGTCAGTTTGGCGTTTTCACCGATGCTATAAAGAACGGTGGAAGCGTTCGTGCTATCGTAAGCGAAAACAGCGCAGATAAATTCTCAAGAAAAGATATTGATTCACTTCAGGAATACATTAAAACTTATCGCGCAAAGGGTCTTGTTTGGATTATCAAAACAGAAGAAGGCTACCGCACAAGCGTTAATAAGTTCTTTACTCCTGAAGAATTTGATAAGATTGCCAATTTTGTTGGTGCAAAAAATGGTGATATTATCTTTATCGTTGCAGATAAAAACAACGTTGTGTTTGATGCGTTAGGCCAGCTTCGTCAGGAAATTGCACGCAGATTAAATCTTATCCCCAAAGATTCATTTGAGTTTGTTTGGGTAACGGAATTCCCGCTTTTAGAGTATGCTGAAGAAGAAAACCGTTTTGTTGCAGTTCACCACCCCTTTACTTCACCAATGGATGAAGATCTTGCTATTTTAGATACTGATCCAGGTTCAGCAAGGGCAAAGGCTTATGATATCGTATTAAACGGTTACGAATTAGGCGGCGGCAGTATCAGAATCCATTCAGGAGATATTCAGAACAAAATGTTCAATCTTCTTGGTTTTAAGGATGAAGATATTACGGAACGTTTCGGATTCCTTGTTGAAGCCTTTAAATACGGTGCACCACCACACGGTGGCTTGGCATTAGGTTTTGACCGCCTTGTAATGCTTTTAGCAGGCGCTGATAATATTAAGGACGTTATCGCATTCCCCAAAATGCAAAACGCTTCTTGCCTTTTAACAGGCGCCCCTGACGTTGTTGAACAAAAACAGATGGATGAACTTTTCATTCAGTCAACTGCAGAAAAAGAATAATAAAATAATCCGCTTCTTATGAAGCGGATTTTATTTTTTTTATAAATTATCTATTTAAGATAAGCTTTGTAAGTTCAACGGGTTCAACGATCTTATCGCCCTTATAAACACGCATGTTACCGGAAGCGATTTCATCAATTAAAATAACTTCGCCGTTATTGTAACCAAACTCAAACTTAATATCCCAAAGGTCTAAGCCGATAGTTTTAAGGTCATCAGCAACGATCTTTGTAATCTTTAAAGTCTGATCTTTCATACTCTGGAACATTTCAGGAGTCATAACCTTTAAAGCTGCAAGGCCTTCGCCTGTAACAAGGGGATCGCCCTTTTCATCGTTCTTAAAAGTACATTCAACGTAACCGCCTTCTAAAACGGTGCCATCTTTAATATATTCGCCGTATCTTCTGATAAAGCTGCCTGTTGCAACAAGACGGCAGATAACCTCTAAGCCGTGACCGAATACGGTTGCAGGAAGAACTTCCATAGTTGCATCCTCAAGGTTAGCAGAAACATAGTGAGTCTTGATGCCTGCCGCCTTGAGAAGCTCGAAGTAGTGGATAGATGTTTCAAGATTTGCCTTACCGATACCGTCAATGGTAAGACCTACGGTGTTTTCACCGGGATCAAAAACGCCGTCCTTACCGGTACAATCGTCCTTGAACTTAAGCATTACATTG
>JAZSPY010000081.1:0-22852 GCA_045537705.1 Clostridia bacterium | reverse complement strand
TTGCTTGTTACGTATTATTGGCGCACCTTTTTGATATCTTTTATAATCAGGCAAAAACTCAGTAAATTTTATATTGTTTTTTAGCGCAAATTCTTTAGCACATTGGTCAACACCTTTTGCACCGCCTGAAACAAGGTCAGTACAGTTTTCAGGCAAATGTTGTTTAATGTCAATATTCTTTAGTGTTCTTGAACCGATAATAGCAATTTTCATAAAAACCTCCTTAAACAGTATACTTAAAATAAGTATACTGCCAACATTATAACACAAAATAATCTTAAAATATACTTAAGTTAAGATATTTTAAGGAGTTTTTTATGAGAAATAGAAATAATAAGCATATTGGCATTGAAATTGATCCTGAACTTCATTATAAATTGCACTATATTTCAAAGTATTATGGTCGTTCTGCAAACGGGCAAATTCTTTTTTTAATTAGGCAAGCAATAAAAGATTTTGAAGAACAAGAAGGCAAAATTGAATATTCTGTTTCTGAAAGCAAATAAAAAAAGCACCACGAAAGTGGTGCTTTTTAATTATATTACCTTAATTTTGCGCCAAAGCGATATTCAAGTGAACGAACTATCTTATCAAAGGCTTTTTGTGCTTCTTCAGCTTTTAAGGTGCGTTCGGGGTTAAGCATTGTAATATTAAATGCAACACTCATTAAGTTTTCGCCTAAGGAATCACTTTTATAAATATCAAAAAGCTTAACGTCTTTAACAAGCTGACCACCTGCTGATTTAATTGCATCAAGCATAGGTCCGATTTCCTGATTTTTGTCAACTAAAACCGCAAGGTCGCGAACAATTGCAGGATACTTAGGAAGCGCTTTATAAAGCACTTTTGAAGATGCTATTGCAAAAATGTTCTGCAAATCAATTTGAGCAATCAAAGGTCTTTGTTCAATATCAAACTTATTTTTAACGTCAGGATGAATTTCACCCAAAATACCTAAAACGTTGTTGCCTGCTTTAATAACTGCTTGCCTGCCCGGGTGCATAAAGGGTTCAGCACTTCTTTCGTAAGTTGCCTTAATGTTAAAACGATCAAAGATAGTTTCAACCATTGCTTTTAAAGTATAAAAATCTTCCTTTTCACCCATAACACCTAAGCAAAGAGTTTTTCTTTCTTCAGGCTGTTCTTCAACAGGTAAACTTTTAGGAATAAACAACTTGCTGATTTCAAATAAGCGCATATCGGTTGTGCCCTTATTAAAGTTTGTACCCATAACTGTAAGCATACTTGAAACAAGCTGTGTGCGCATAATTGAGTAATCTTCGCCTAAGGGGTTAATAAGTTTAACTGTATTTTCGCTTGAAATACCAAGTAAATCGTATGCCTTTTGTGAAATAAATGAATAGGTTGCAATTTCATTTGCACCAAGGCTAACAAGAATTTCTTTTATGGTATCACTCATTAAATGTTGTTTTGTCTTTGTGCCCCTTGTAAGCACGCCTGAAAGGGGACGTGAGATAATATGATCGTATCCGTAAACGCGGATAATTTCTTCGGCTATATCGTGTACGCCTTCAATATCATCGCGGCGAGAGGGGATAGTGCATATAATCACCTCATCTTTTAATTCAGCTTTAATACCAAGGTTTTTAAGGATAGTAAGAATAATATCGGTAGGAACTGTGATGCCTAAAAGTTCTTCAATACGGTTAAGCGGTGCTTCAATTACTTTATTTTCAGGTAAACTTTCATAAACATCAGGATTCCAGGAAGTTATATCGCCTGCGTTTAATTCATCAATAAGATTTAATGCGCGCTTAAGTGCAAATTCACTTGTTACAGCATCAACACCTTTTTCAAAGCGAGCACTTGATTCAGTTGCAATACCTAAAGTTCTTGCAGTTTTTCTGATACTGTCACGGCGGAATTTAGCAGATTCAAAGAAAATACCTGTGGTTGTTTCTTTGATTTCACTGTTTTCGCCACCCATAACGCCTGCAACACCAACAGCTCTTTCCTTATCGGCGATAACAAGCATATCATTATTTAAAATATGTTCCTTTGAATCTAACGTAGTAAGATGCTCGCCTTCCTTTGCCCTGCGAACGATAATCTCTTGTCCACTGATATCGTTAATATCAAAAGCGTGCATAGGCTGGCCTGTTTCAAGCATAACAAAGTTAGTAATATCAACAATGTTGTTAATTGGGCGCATACCTGCAGCACCTAAGCAATCTGCCATCCATTTAGGTGATGGGGCAATTTTAATATTTTCAACAAGAGCACCAACGTATCTGGGGCAAAGATCATAATCTTCAATAGTAACGTTAATAGGAGTATCTGTATCCTTTTTAACGGTGTAAGTAATTTCAGGTAATTTGATTTCCTTATTTAAGCAAACCGCAACTTCTCGCGCAATACCTAAAACAGAATTACAGTCAGGGCGATTAGAAGTTACAGAAAAATCAATAATGCAACCATCATCAGCACCGATAACGGTATTCATATCTGTTCCGGGCACCCATTTTTCATCTAAAATTAAAATGCCATTAACTTCTGCACCGGGAAAACCGCTACCTAATAAACAAAGTTCTTCGCCTGAACACATCATACCATAGGAAGCAACACCCCGTAATTTGCCCTTTTTAATGTGCATGCCGTTAGGTAAGTGTGAATCATTTAACGCAGCAGGAACCAAAGCACCAACAAAAACGTTGTCAGCACCTGTTACGATCTGCACGTTTTCTTCCTGGCCAACATTTAACTGACAAATCTGTAAATGATCAGAATCAGGATGCTTTACGATTTCTAAAATTTTACCAACAACAACGTTAGACATAACGGTTGTTTTTTCAATGCCTTCAACTTCAAAGCCTTGTGAAGTCATTTTTTCGCATAAAACTTCAGGCGTAACATCAATATCAACGTATCTTTTTAACCAACTAAGTGAAACTTTCATTTTTATTTTCCCCCTTATTTAAACTGCTTAAGGAAACGAATATCGTTTTCAAAAACAAGGCGAAGATCAGGAATCTTAAAGCTTGTGGTAGTAATACGGTCAATACCGATACCAAAAGCAAAGCCTGAATATACTTCAGGATCAATACCACATTCCCTTAAAACATTGGGGTGAACGATACCTGCACCTAAAATTTCAATCCAGCCTGTGCCTTTACATACACGGCAACCCTTACCGCCGCATTCTGAACAGGAAAGGTCAACTTCAACACTGGGTTCAGTAAAGGGGAAGAAGGATGGGCGGAACTTAACCTTAACATCAGGCCCATACATTTCGTGGGCAAACTCTTCCAAAACGTATTTTAAATGGCAAAGGTTAATGCCCTTATCAACAACAAGACCTTCAAGCTGATGGAAAACAGGTGAATGTGTTGCATCAACTTCATCAGCGCGGTAAACACGCCCCGGGCAGATAACACGAATGGGAACAGAACGTGTTTTCATAGTGCGTATCTGCGCAGCAGAAGTCTGTGTTCTTAAAAGAAGATTTTTTGCGATATAGAAGGTGTCCTGCATATCACGGGCCGGATGATCTTCAGGCAAATTAAGCGCCTTAAAGTTATAATAATCAGTTTCAACTTCAGGGCCATCAACAATATCAAAGCCCATGCTTCTAAAAATCTCACACATTCTTTCCTGTGTTAATGAAAGGGGATGAAGTGTGCCCTTATTTTCGGGGCTTGCAGGAATAGTAACGTCAATAACTTCGTTCTTTAACTGTTCCTGTCTTTTTAGGCTGTTAAGTTCATCCTTTTTCATTTGAATTGAACCTTCAATTAAGGTTCTGAGTTCGTTAACTTTTTGCCCCATAACCGGTCTTTCTTCAGGATTAAGTGAACCCATCATTTTTGAAATCTCAGTTAATTCACCTTTTTTACCGCAAAAAGCAACTCTTAAAGCATCAAGATCGTTAAGATCCTTGATTAAAGCAAGTTGTTCTTCAAAACGTGCTTTTGCGCCAGATAATTTGTTGAGCATATTTAAAACCTCCTAAAAAATAAAAAAGACCTTTCGCCAAGGGACGAAAGATCGTGGTACCACCCTAATTCACACTCAAACAAGTGCCTCAACAACGTAACGGTGTTGCTCCGCCCAAGCCTACTAACATTTCAACAAGGGAACTCCAAAGGGAACTTCACTTAAAAAAATCACAAAGACTTTTCCACCAAAACAAGCCTCTCTCTGTGTGTGTTTTAAAAAGCTACTTTTCTTTTTCACAGTTTTTAATATTTACAAAGGGTATTGTAGCACAAGGTGAAATTTTTCGCAAGCGTTTTTTTATACTATATCGTTTACTGCGCTTTTAAAGAATACTGTGTTTGTCTGATTTTCTAATAATTTTTCTAAATCATATGTCTTTTGGTTTTCAATAACGCAAACTATCATTTTTTTATCTGATCCTGAAAACGCACCGTGAGCATCCATTATAGTTGCAGTGCGGTGAATTTTATCAAAAATTTCCTTAGTTAAAGTTTCTGCATCGCTTGTGATGATTTCATATTTAACCATCTTGGTTGCGTTTGCACGGATGTTGTTGGAAATGGTTGAGGTAATAAACGAATAAATAATACTGCAAATAACAGGGTCAGCCTTAAATCCGTAAACGGGATAAGAAAATAAAGCAATAACCATATTTATCATAAAGATAACGTTCATTAAGTTAAGGTAAGGTTTATAGTGTTTTACTATTGCAGCAATTATATCTGTGCCACCGCTACAGGCGTTTATCTTAAGGGTAAAGGCGTATAAAATACCCCTGATAGCGCCTGCGGCGATGGGAGCAAGCACAGTAGAAGTGCTTGTTTCGGTGTAATAAATAAACTCTGAAAGATCAGCGTTTCTTAAAATAATGTTAAAAACTGAAAAGCTTACAACGTAAATGGCAGTTTTTATTACAAATTCTTTTTTTAGTAAAAACCAGCCGATTATTAAAAGCGGAATATTTACTAAAAGTGCAAAATAGCCGATAGAAATATCCGTTAAATCCTGTATCATAGTGCAGATACCGTCAACCCCGGCAGGAGCAAAACTGTTAGGGAAAACAAATATTGCATAGTTAAGCGCAGATAAAAATGATATTATTGGTAAAAGCAAATATTCAAACGATTTTCTTATAATGCCTTTTTTCATAATAAAAAGTCCTTAAAATTAAACATTGACTACATTATAGAACTATGTTACCATATAGGCAAATACTAAAAAATTATAATTTTTATAGAAAAAAACTATAGGTGAAAGTTATGTTTAAAAAGCACGAATACGTTTATTCAGTATATAAAACAGGCAGTTTTACAAAAGCGGCACAAAGCTTATATATTTCGCAGCCTTCTTTAAGTGTTGCCATACAGAATATTGAAAAACAAATCGGTGCGCCTCTTTTTGAAAGGGCAGGAACAAAAGTAATATTAACCGAAATCGGTGAAGAATATATTAAATCTGCCCAAAAGATAATGAATATTGAAAAGGAATTTGAAAACCGCTTAAACGATATCTATTCCCTTGAAACAGGTGAAATAACGGTAGGGGGAACAAATTATCTTTCTTCCTACGTGTTACCTAAAGTAATAAATAAGTTTTCAAGTCTTTATCCAAAGATTAAGGTAAACCTTGTTGAAGCCAACTCAAAAAATCTTATTGATATGATGATAAATCAGACTGTTGATGTTATTATTGATAGTTTTGATGAAAATATGGATGAATACGTAGGGTATAGCCTTAAAAACGAACAGATTTTTCTGTGTGTTCCCAAAGATTTTTCAATAAACAAAACACTTGAAAAATATCAGATATTACCGCATCAGATATATGATGGTTCAATAGATCTTGAAAAAATCGTGCCCATAGATATTAAAAATTTTAAAGAACAGCCGTTTATTTTATTAAAAAACGGCAACGATATGTTCTATCGTGCCCAAACCATTTTTGAAAAAGCAGATATTACACCCAACGTACTTTTAAGGGTAGATCAGATGAATATTTCCTATGCTTTAAGTGAAACGGGTATGGGTTGTTGCTTTTTAACGGATACGTTATTTAAATTCGGTAAATTTTCTGATAACGTTGTGCTTTATAGGGTAGAAAAGAAGCATAGTACAAGAACTTTATATGTTGCCCATAAAAAGAATGTTTACATAAAAAAAGCATCTCAGATGTTTATGGAACTGGCAAAAGAAATAATTAAATGATTTTTGTTGAATTTCAGCGCAGATTATAATATAATATGATTTAATAAAATACAAAGGAAGTACAACTTATGGCTTTATTTAATTCTGAAGATTATATAAAAAAGGTAATGGCATCAGAAAATATTGATGATTGCCCAAAAGTACCGTTGCCTAAAATTGATCCGCAACAGAATTATATATTCATCAGTTATTCCCACAAGGATTATAAGCAGGTATTTTGTGATCTTGCTTTAATGTATGAAAAAGGCGTACGCTTTTGGTATGATTACGATCTTTCTGCAGGTAAATACTGGAACAGGGAAGCATTTAGAAAAATTCGTGATCCCCATTGCAGCGGTGTTATTTTCTATTTAAGTGAAAATCTGTTTTTAAGCAGATCGGTTATTGAAGAAATTCGTATAACCTTAGGTGTTGATGACGATAATCAGCCTATAGATAGTTCTGTAAATTATTTTAGCGTTAATTTAACTGATTGCAAACCTTCTGATATCATATATAACGCACGTTCAAATATGTCAGATGGAGAATGGAATGCAAAGGGATATGATCACGATTGGAATGTTACATTGCCTACGGCATTCAGGGATAAGGCAACATACGTTAAATATAATATACCTGATCATAACGATCAGTTGATTACACAAATCAAAAAGAACTTTAACGTTATGGATGATGAACTCAATAAAAACGGTCAGTACGAAGGCGAAATGCTTAACGGTAAACGCCAGGGCTACGGCAAGGCAGTTTACGATAATGGCTCTGTTTACGAAGGTTATTGGGAAAACAACCAAAGGCACGGTAAAGGCAAATTGATATTTGGCCAAAGCAGTAAAGATGAGTTTTTTGAAGGCACTTTTGTTGATGATGTTATTGAAGGCTATGGAATTTATCAGTTAAAAAATGGAACAAGGTATGAAGGTAACTTTACAAATGGTAAGGTTACAGGTGATTTTACCGTTAATTATAATAATGGTCAGGTATACGTTGGTCAGCTTGTAAATGCAAAACGTCACGGCAGGGGCAAACTTATTTATAAAAAAGATGATGTCCGTGATTACTATGAAGGTGATTGGGATAATGGAAATTTCCATGGCCAAGGAATAGCTGCTTTTAAAAGCGGCGCAAAATATACAGGTGAATTTGCAAGCAACCAATATAACGGTAAGGGCAGATATGATTATGCAGAAGATAGCTTTGCACTTTATTATGAAGGTGAATATAAAAACGGCAAACCGGAAGGCCATGGCATAATAAAGTATACTGATGATACAACCTGGGAAGGCATCTGGAAAGAAGGTGCATATCAAACGGGCGAAGGCACTGCGAGATTTTCTGATGGTAAAAAGTATAAAGGAAAATTAGAAGAAGGAAAATTTGAAGGCAATGGTATCCTTGTTTTTCCTAACGGTGCAAAATATACAGGCGAATTTAAAGATGGCAAGATGCATGGTAAGGGAGAATTTGTTTTCGCTAAAAATGCAATGATTGTTTCTTATAAAGGCGATTTTTATGAAGGCAAAGAGCATGGATTAGGCACGCTTATCTTTAATAACGGTGATGTTTATGAAGGCTGTTGGGTAAATGGAAAACGCCATGGGTTTGGGGTAACCACCTATGCTATGAACAATAAACTAATAAAATGCCATAAGGGTACCTGGATTGATAATCAAATGAGGTTTTATGGTGAATATCATAAAATTGATGGTGTAAAACTCACAGGGATGTTTGAACAAGGTGTTCTTAACGGACCGGGTGCAACCGTTAGTAAAAACGGTGTTGAAAAACGTGTTACCTGGAAAAACGGTATGATAGTACCCGAAAACAATAAAACTACTCAACGTTTATGGAATTCCATGAAAAAAACCCAGGATTACGTGGGGGAAGAAAAAAACGGTGTTCCTGAAGGGTTTGGCGTATTAAATTATAGTGATGGCAGTGTTTATACAGGCGCATTTAAAGATGGTAAGTACCATGGTACAGGTGAGTTTATTGATAAAAACGGAATCTCGTATCTTGGCGGATTTGAAAACGGTGTGCTTAACGAAAAGTGTATAATTAACGAGGGCTCCTGGATATATGTAGGGGAATGTGTTAATAATAAAATGCACGGTGAAGGTATGCTTCAGATAAAATTTCTTATGTATAAAGGCAAGTTTGAAAATCATAAACCTATAGGGGAAGGTTATCTAACAAATACAACAGGCAAAAAATATAAATTTATTGATGGCGTTTGTGTTGATAAAAATGCAACCGGTGAAATTAAAAATTTCTTTAAAACAAAGATAATGTTTTTATAAAAAAGTGTAGCCCTTGTTGGCTACATTTTTTTATCAATTTAAAAATGATTTTTGTTGAATTTTAGCGTGGATTATTATATAATATAGTTTAAGAAAGGATTTTAGGTATGGAAAAACTGTTTGTTGTTTCAGATATTCACGGACATTTTACGTTATTAAAAGAAGCTTTAGATAAAAGCGGATTTGATAAAAATAACCCAGAGCACAAACTAATCTGCTTAGGCGATTATTTTGATAGGGGCAACGAAAACAAACTTGTTTTAAAGTTTTTTGAACAGCTTAAAAACAAAGTGCTTTTAATGGGTAATCACGAAGAACTTTTTCTTAAACTTCTTGAAACAGGTAAGGTTTTACCGCATCATTACATAAACGGTACTATTTTAACCTTGCAAGAATTTTTTGGCAAGTATTGTATTAACCCCGAAGACGACAGTGTGGATTTTTCAGGCAAAACAAGTGACGTATTGCGTATCACTGATTTTATAAACGAAACAATCAATTACTACGAAACTGATGACTACGTGTTTGTTCACGGATATCTGCCAACAGGCGATTATAAAAAGGCAACGGATGAAGATTGGCAAAAAGCAAGATGGAAAAGATGGTCTGAAGAATATACAGGGGAAAGACCGTTAAAAGACAAAACTCTTGTGTGCGGGCATATGCCGGTGTTAATTGCAAAATTGTTTGATTATACCCGTGGAATAGGGGATACAAGCATTTATTACGGCAACGGTTTAATCGCCCTTGATGCAGGAACTGCTGATTCAAAAAAAATAAACGTTTTAGTAATAGAAAATAACACGAAGGAAGTATAGATTATGGCTTTATTTAATGCTGAAGATTATATCAAAAAGGTAATGGAATCAGAAAACATTGATGATTGCCCTAAAGTACCCATACCTAAAATTGATGAAGATCAGAATTACATATTTATCAGTTATTCTCACCGTGATTATAAACAGGTTTTCAGCGATCTTGCGTTAATGTACGAAAAAGGCGTGCGCTTTTGGTATGATTACGATCTTAAAGCAGGTAAAAAATGGAATAAGGAAGCCTTTAAAAAGATACGCGATCCCCATTGTAGCGGTGTTGTATTTTATTTAAGTGAAAATTTATTTTTAAGCCAATCGGTTATTGAAGAAATCCGTATAACTTTGGGGCTTGATAATGATAATCAGCCGGTTGATACGCCGGTAAACTATTTCAGCGTAAACTTAACCGAAAACAGACCTTCAGATATTATTTTTAAAGCAAGAACAAGTATGACGGATGAAGAATGGTTAGCAAGGGGTTATGATGGTGACTGGAACCTGACTTTGCTTACTGCATTCAGGGATAAAGAAACCTACGTTAAATTTAATACTCCAGACCATAATGATCAACTTATCACCCAGATTAAAAAGAATTTTAACGTTATAGATGATTTAAATCAAGGGCAGGGCGAGTACGAAGGCGAAATGCTTAACGGTAAACGTCACGGTTTTGGTAAAGCGGTTTATGAAAACGGTGTAATATATGAAGGTTACTGGGAAAACGATAAACAGAACGGTAAAGGTAAATACATTTATGCCGAAAGCAGCACAGCAGAATACCTTGATGGCACTTTCGTTGATGGCGTTGTTCACGGTTACGGTGTTTATAAACTTAAAAACGGAATAAAATATGAAGGAAATTTCACTAAAGGTAAAATAACAGGCGATTTTACCGTAGATTATAATAATGGCGAAATTTATGTTGGTGCACTTGTAAACGGAACCCGTCATGGCAAAGGTAAACTTACTTATAAAAAAGATGATGTCCGTGATTACTATGAAGGTGATTGGGATAACGGAAACCGTCACGGTGAAGGTACGTTAGTCTGGAAAAGCGGAAAAAAATATACAGGTCAGTGGGGAAGTAACGTACTTAACGGTAAAGGCAGAATGGATTTTGGTGAAAATAGTGACTGGCTTTATCACGAAGGCGAATATAAAAACGATAAACGTAACGGCTTAGGTAAAATGGAATATCGCGATGGCAACACTTGGGAAGGTGAGTTTAAAGATGGCGATAAATATACAGGTGTTGGTACGGTAGACTATACTAATGGCAGAATTTATACAGGCGAATTTAAAGAAGGAAAGCGAAACGGATTCGGCACGTGCATTTATTCTACCGGCAGAATTTATGAAGGCCAATGGAAAGATAATCTTTTCCACGGAAAAGGCATTTTAACTTATGAAGAAAACGAAAATGTTATTTCCTATGAAGGCGAATTTTTTGAAGATAAGCGCCAGGGCTATGGCGTTCTTAAGTACGTTTCCGGTGACGTTTATGAAGGCAATTGGAAAGATGATGATCTTCACGGTTTTGGAATCTACACTTATGTAAACGGTGAAAAATATGATGTGAATGGGCAAAAAACAGATATAACGGTAAAGGCGTTTTTACCTATAAACCTGAAAGCAAACTGTTAAAGTATGAAGGCGAATTCAAAGATGGTATCAAGCACGGTGAAGGTAAACTTACCTGGAAAGATGGCGCAACTTTTGTTGGCCATTGGGAAAAGAATAAATGGGAAGGCAAAGGCCGTCTTGATTACGAAGAAAGCAATAACTGGCTTTATTACGAAGGCGAATATAAAAACGATAAGCGAGAAGGCTTTGGCAGAATGGAATACCGTGATGGTAATTTCTGGGAAGGTATCTGGAAAGAGGGCAACCGATATACAGGCACAGGTACGGTAATTTACGATAACGGCAAAAAATACACCGGAACGCTTAAAGAAAAAAATTTTAACGGCGAAGGTATTTTGGTATACCCCAGCGGTGAAAAATACGTAGGCAAGTTTAAAGATGATTTATACCATGGCTACGGTGAACTTACATATTCAAAAAATCCTAACGTAGCAAGTTATAAAGGTGAGTTTGAAGAAGGCAAACGCCACGGTTACGGTGAACTTGTATTTTCAAACGGAAACGTATATAAAGGCTATTGGCAGGATGATAAATTCTGCGGCTACGGTGAAATCACCTATTCAATGAATAAAGAACTTTGTAAAAGCTATAAGGGATTCTGGCTTAATAATCAGATGCATTATTACGGCGAATACGAAATGCTTGATGGTTCAAAGCGCACAGGTATGTTCTTTAATGGATTGATGGATGGCCCGGGAACCCTTATTACAAGAACAGGCAGGGTTAAAAAGGTGCTTTGGAAAAATAGTGCCATTGATCCCAAAACCAATAAGTTTATAAATTGGATATGGCACAATATGCAATCAACCTATACGGGCGAAACCTATGAAGGTAAGCGCCAGGGCAAAGGCGTGCTTTACAGTGGCGAGGGCTCCGTCTACGAAGGTAATTGGGAAAACGGATTGCTTCAGGGCCAAGGTAAAGTAACTTTCAAAGATGGCGCAGCTTTTATTGGCGCTTTTGTAAAAGGAAGGCCAAATGGTGAAGGTACTGTTGTCACCAGAGATTGGATGTTTATTGGTGAGTTTGTTGATAGCAAAATGCATGGAAAATGCACAATCTACAATAAATTTAACCGTTATGTTGGTAGTTTTGAACAAAACAAACCAACAGGCGAAGGTGTTGTATTTGATATAAAAGGTACGGAATATAAATTTATGGATGATAAATGTCTTGATGAAAACGCACCTGAAGCAATTAAAAAATTCTTTGATGATACGCAAACAATACAAATAAATTAAAAAAACGCAACCTGAAAAGGTTGCGGTTTTCTTTTATTTTTCAATTTTATAACCAAGCGAAATTATTACCTTTAATGTTTCTAATGCAGTATTGCGATCATAATCCTTTTCAATTTCAGGCAATTCATTATAAGGCACAAGGCAAGGTGTTTCTTTTTTTATGTCGTCTCGTTTATTACCGTACTTCCAGCCTTCTTTTATTCTGTTTTCAGCCCACACATCGTGAACGTTTTCTGCAATTTTTTCTGTTAGTTCTCTTAATTCGTCAGATAAAACAACATCTTTTGTATCAATAGGGTTAGGCTTATACATATTATTTCTCCTTGTCTAAGTTGGCTGCAACTTTAAAAATAGTTGGAATTTCCCTAACTATCATAATATCGTATTTTTTGAAATTTGCGGGTTTATAACCATTATCATTTGCAAGCACGTTATAATCGTTTTCCACTTTATCAAGATCATCCCAGGGGATAATGCAAGGATGACCTTTGGAAATAAGGTCTTTATGATTTTTAGTTTCAAAAGCGTATTTCTTTATATCATCCATTGTAGTTGAAGTAAAACCCTCTGTTGCCATAAAAGCGTTCCAACGTAAATGCTCGTTTTTACTTAACTTTAATAAAAGCTTTTCATCTTGTATTAAAGTTTTATATTCATTAAGCTCTTTTTCGGTGGGGATTGCGCCCTTTAAAACACCGCTTGCATAAAGTTTTGTGTTCAAATGAATGGCCGCCGCCATTGAATTACGCCTATCGTATTCTTTAGTTTTAAAATCATGTTCTGCCATTATGTACTCTTCGGAATCCTTGCTTTTTGTAAGCGCATCCCAATAGGCAAGATGAACCGCAAAGGATAAATTTTCCAAATGAGAATTGAATATGGTGTTCTTTGAATATATGGATTCTAACGTACCAAAAAGGTGGATATTTCTATCTTCCAAAAAGGCGGAATTCTCAAAAAGCGAATGTGTTTTTTTTGCTGAACGTACTCTTGTAAAAAATTGCGGTAATTTTGCTTTATTAAAATCTCTTTTTTGCCTAAAACTTCTGAACAACTTTTCAGTAATTAAAAAATTAAGTCCATCATCGCCCATGCAAACGAATACGTGGGTGGCATCTGAACTGTTTTCTTTATTAAAAAAAGATTTGTCAAAAGATTCATTTATAACGTTTGCGCTAACAAACTCAATGGTAGTATCATTTTTCAACAAAGGACAATCTGCAAAAAACTGTTCCTTAATTTTATCGGCATCTTTATCGTAAGCTCTGATCTTAAGGTTAAGTCCTACGATCTGGCCTGCCCAGAAAACAGTTTTAAGCATACGTATTCCATAGGTACCTAAACCAACTATGGCAACTGAAATATCTTTTAATCCATCAGGTAAAACATATAAAGGGTGTTCAAAAACAAGGTGGTTGCAAAGTAATGCGGTTTCATCAATACATCTTATTTCAACATTGGATTCCTTTTCAATTAAACTCTCTAAAAAGTCAACAGTTGCACCACTTTTGCAGAAAGCATAAATAATTGCTTTAACTATTTTTTTCTCTTGAAGTTTTGTTATCAAACTCTGCCCAAGATCAACGTTATTATCTTCATCTTTTTCAATTAAATATATATGGTATTTTTTATTAGCAAAAAATTTTAAACCTAAAACAGAACCGTTTAAAAGCAATGCACCTTCTTTTCGTGCGCCTGTTTTTAAACCTTCATCACAGTCTTTTGCGTTTAAAAAGATAATAGCACCATCTTTATCAATAGTTTTTGATAAGCTTAAGGATTTTTCGTTAAGTGCAGAAAAAACGTAACACTTTTCTTTTAATGATACAGCATATCTTATTCTGTCAAAAGCATCGCCTACAAAGGAAATTATTAAGCCTGAAGTTACGATAGGGCAGATAATGTAGCAAAGATAATTCACTATCAGGTAGGCACTTCTTAATGCCCCTGTAAGTTGAATATCTGCCAAATACTCATGGTCTTGTCCACCACCTAAAGTTTTAAGCGCAAAAATAACGGATTCTAAAACAGCATATACGCCTTGGGCAACATTCGTTACGCCAATAAAAAATGCAGGTAAAATCATAATGAAGGTTGAAAATAAAATACCGGTCATAATTAAAGAAATACAACCTTTAATCCTGTGGCGGTTATTGTAAGCCATAAAACCTGTTATTGTTAAAATGGTAATGCCGATTACAAAAGAAATAATTTCAAACATGTTTTTTCTTTCCTTTATTATTAATAAAACAATTATACAACATTTAAAATAAAAATGCAAATTTTTTAAAATAAGAACATTAACAAAAAAAGACTTGCTAATCATATTATGTATCAGCGGAACTATTCTGCTAAAAAAGTTTGAAAGGATTTTTTGTATATGCAAAAAGTTTGTATAAAAGATGAAGAATTAGCTGTGTTAAACAGTCTTCCTTTAGGCAAAGCGTATGTGCCTTACCAAACCTTTACAAATCCCGTTTCACCTGAAAGGGCTTTAGAAATGGGTACCATCTGGCAAGAACTTTATCAGCCTTATAAAAAAGGAGGAAGAAACTTATGAATCAAAAAGAAATGATGAAAAAACTTCAGCAGTTAGGCTTTACCTTAGTTGAATTAAATCTTTACCTTGATACTCATCCCGATTGTAAAAAGGCTCGCGAACTTTACAACTGTTATTCCGAAGAACAGGCTATGTTAAGGGAACAGTATTTTCAAAAATACGGTCCAACACTTAACTTTGGTGTTTGTCCTGCAGGGGATAGCTTTTCCTGGGTAAATTCACCTTGGCCATGGGAAAATTAAGAAAGGGGTAAAAAAGTATGTGGATTTATGAAAAAAAGTTACAATTTCCTGTTGATATAAAAATGAAAGATCTTAAAATGGCAAAATTTCTTTTTGCCCAGTATGGCGGTCCTGATAGCGAATTAAGCGCCTCACAAACTTATCTTGCACAGCGCTATACTATGCCAACACCTGAAACCAAAGCTCTCCTTAATGATATCGGCACCGAAGAACTTGCTCATTGGGAAATGCTTGGTACTATGATTTACCAGTTAACAAAGGACGCAACGCCCGAAGAAATGCGTGAAGCAGGCTTAGGCGATTATTATGCAACAAGGGGCAAGGGTGTATTTCAGTCAAGCCCATCAGGTGAACCCTGGACCAGTGCCTATATTCAGGTACTTGATGATCCTATCGCGAACCTTACAAACGATATGGCAGCAGAACAGAAAGCCCGCGCCGCCTACGAACGCCTTATGAATTTAACCAACGATATTAGCGTTATCCAGCCACTTTCACTTTTAAGAGAAAGAGAGATCGTACACTTCCAACGTTTTGGTGAAGCACTTATGTCCCTGCAAACCGATTGTATGAAAGGATATGCAAGGGGATAAATAAAACGATTAAAACTGCCGAATTTTCGGCAGTTTTTTTGTTTAAAAACAACAAATTTTCAAAAAATAGAAACGGGATATGGTGATTACAAACAAAATATTGACTTTTTGTTGTAAATAATGTATCATAACTGTGTCTTGGAAAAAATATTTAAGGAGAAAATACAATGAAAAAAAGCTTAGTTTTAATTTTATGCTTAGTTTTAGCAATTTCAGCAGTTTTTGTTGGTTGCGACACAGAGAAAAATGAAGAAACACCTGCAACTCTTAAATTTGGTATGGGCGTTTATAGCAGCACCCCTGCTGTTACAAATGCAACTGAAGATAAAGAAGGTACAGGTAAGCTTGATGTTACTGTTGCAGCTGTAACAGTTGATGCTGACGGTAAAATCGTTGCGTGCGCACTTGATACAGCAAGTAACACAGTTAAATTTACTAGTGAAGGTAAAGCAGTTGCAAATACTGAATTCAAAACAAAATACGAATTAGGCGATAGTTACAATATGGTTGCATACGGTCAGGCAACACAGGAATGGTATAAGCAGGCTGATGCTTTTGAAGCATTGGTTGCAGGCAAAACGCTTAATGAAGTTAAGGCTTTACTTGGCGAAGCAAACAAAGGCACGCAGGAAGTTATTTCTGCAGGTTGCACCATTATGGTTAACGAATTCATTAACGCCATTGAAAAGGCTTACAATGCTGCTGCAGATTCAAAAGTAACAGCAGAAAATACACTTAAAGTTACTGCCGCTACAGAACAAACCTGCACTGATGCTACTGAAGAAAAAGATGGTAGCAACAAGGTTTCAACAACAGTTTTTGCCGCTGCAGTAGATAAAGACGGTAAAGTTGTTGCCGCTGCTTCTGATTGCGTAGAACTTGCTTTTGCTTTTGATATTAATGGCGTTGCTACACTTGATACCACCAAGGCAGTTGTTTCTAAAAAGGAAGCAGGCGCAAACTACGGTATGATTCAGTATGGTCAGGCTACAAAAGAATGGTTTGAACAGGCTGCCGCTTTTGACCAGGCTTGCATTGGCAAAACCGCTACTGAAATCGCCGGTTTAATGGGCGCTGACGGTAAAGCTGTGGCTGACGTTCAGGCTGCAGGCTGCACAATTTACGTAACAGGTTTCGTAAAGGCTGCATCTAAGATTTAATAAAAAATAATGAAAAAAAAGGGGGAGTAATTTCCCTCTTTTATTTTAAATGTATGGTAAAACGAATTTTTTGTGTTTTTACAGCACTTATTTTAATTGTTGTTTCACTTTGTTCCTGTAAACAACAAAAAAGTAAATATACAACCTATTCAATGGATTATTTTGATACGGTTATCACTATAACGGGCTATGAATTCAGTCAGGAAGATTTTGATAAAATAGCAAAAGAAATGCTTGATTTATTAAAGGAATATCATCAGTTATATTCAATTTATAACAGGTTTGACGGCATTGAGAATCTTTGCACTATTAATGAACTTGTTGATGGAAAGCATCGCACGGTTACAGTAGACCGCCGTATTATTGATATGCTTCTTTATGCAAAAGAAATGTATGATCTTACTGATGGCATAATGAACGTTGCTATGGGTAGTGTGTTATCATTATGGCACAATTACCGCAACATTGGTAAAGATAATCCTGTTGAAGCTTCACTTCCGCCGATGGATGCATTAAAACAGGCATCAATGCATACGGATATTTCAAAAATGGCAATTGATGAAATAAATAATACCGTTACCTTACTGGATTCAAAAATGAAGTTGGATGTTGGTGCTATCGCTAAAGGATATGCCGCTGAACGTGTTGCAGAATTTTTTGAAGAAAAAGGTGTTACGGGCTATGTGTTAAACGTAGGCGGTAACGTACGCACAATCGGATGTAAAGCAGATGGCGAAAAATGGACTGTTGGCATTGAAAACCCCGATGGTGGCGAATATCTTTCATATTTAAAACTTGATGGGCAATCGGTTGTTACAAGTGGTTCGTATCAGCGTTTTTATTATGTTGATGGCAAAAAATATCATCATATTATTCATCCCCAAACACTTATGCCTGCAGAGGAATTTTTATCTGTATCTATTGTTTGCAATGATTCAGGATTAGGCGATGCGTTATCAACAGCCCTGTTTTGTTTACCGCAAAAAGAGGGGTTGGCAATAATTCAATCAATTGAGGATGCAGAAGCAATGTGGGTTCTTAAAAATGGTGAAAAAGTGTTTTCATCAGGATGGAAACAATTTGAAAACGAAGGATGGTAAAACAAATGGAAAACTTTGTTGCGTTATTTAAATCTTTATTAAACCCTGTGGCTGAAATTTCCGCAGGCGTATTAGAATTGGTTGGCATTATTATCATTATCGTAGGCTCTGTTCGTGCATTGGTTCGGTTAATTCAATGCGTTATTAAAAAGCAACCATTTCATGTGGTAATAGATCTTGGTAAAGCACTTTCCTTGGCTTTGGAATTTAAAATGGGTGCCGAGATTATAAAAACGGTTATCATTCATAATTTAGAAGAATTAGCAATTCTTGGCGTAGTAATTATAATCCGCGCGTTGCTCGCATTTATTATTCATTGGGAAATTCGCCTTGAAGAAAAAACAAAAACGGAACCGGAACCAAAGGAAGAAAAAAACTAAAATACTAAGTTAAAAACATCCCTTTTAAACCTATAAGGGATGTTTCATTTTTTGGATAATTCTTACTAAAACTCCAAAATTTTTGGGCAACACTCTTTCCTTTTGCACTTGACAACTACCTGTATTTAGATTACAATTTACTATGTATTATAATGCTTATTATATATTACTATATAGAAAGGTTTTTATGAATATGGTTTCTTATCTTCGTGGAATATGTACCCCTCATAGAAAGGGCACAAAAAATGGACCTGTTTTAAAAATGGATGCACCTAAAACTGTAACCATTCCAATGTCTATGCATATTGGCAAACCGGCGGTTCCTACAGTTAAAGTAGGGGATTTAGTTAAGGTTGGCACTAAAATTGCCGATGCTGATGGATATATTTCTTCTTGCATATATTCAAGCGTTTCAGGTAAGGTGGTTAAGTTAATTGATTATTTAATGTATAATGGTGCAACTACCACTGCAGTTGTAATTGAATCTGATGGGCAGATGCTTAAAGATGAAACAATTACACCACCTGTAATAAACAATAATAAAGATCTGGTTGATGCTGTAAAAAATGCAGGTATTGTTGGCCTTGGCGGCGCAGGATTCCCAACGCAAGTTAAGTTGGATGTTGATCCTGAACGCATTGAATATCTTGTTATTAACGGTGCTGAATGTGAACCTTACGTAACAAGTGATACTTATACAATGTTAAACCGTACTGATGATATGGCATTTGCTTTAAAAGCATTTAATCAGTTTTTGGGCATTAAAAACGTTGTTATCGGTGTAGAAAAAAATAATAAAAAAGCTGCCGAATCTATGAAGAAAATGGCAGAAGGAATTAAAGAACTTTCAATAAAAGTTCATATACTTCCTGCTGTTTACCCACAAGGTGGCGAAAAAGTGTTGGTTTACCACACTTTAGGCAAAAAAATTGCTTCTGATAAATTACCTATTGATGTTGGCTGTGTTGTACTTAATTGTACTACCGTTGCAACAATTGGTGCATATCTTCAAACTGGTATGCCTTTAACGGAAAAATGCGTAACCGTTGAAGGCGGTGCAGTAAAAAATCCGCAAAACGTAATTACGCCCATTGGTACTTCTATCAAGGATTTATTTGATTTTTGCGGCGGTTTAAAAGAAGACCCTGCAAAAATAATCTATGGCGGACCAATGATGGGTATTACGGTACCGGGCTTAGAATTTTCCGTTATAAAGAACACCAACGCAGTTTTAGCGTTAACTGAAAAGGAAGCCAAACTTCCTAAAACAACTGCTTGTATTCGTTGCGGTGCGTGCCTTAATACCTGTCCCTTTGGATTAGCACCTGTAAGTATTGCCCAAGCATTTGAAAAAAATGATGCAAACACTTTAAATGATCTTTCAGTTAAATCTTGTATGGAATGTGGCTGTTGCAGCTTTGTTTGCCCTGCAAATCGCCCGTTAGTACAAATAAATAAAATGGCAAAACAATTTGTCAACGAAAACGCCAGGAAGGAGGGTGCAAAATCATGAGTTCATTAACAAAAATAATGGTTTCACCCCATATTCACAGCGGAAAATCAACTTCCGGTATTATGGGTGACGTGCTTATTTCTTTGTTGCCCGCAACTGTTGCAGGAACTTTGATTTTTGGTTGGCGTGCTTTACTGGTTATCGCAATTTGTGTGATTTCCTCAGTTTTATTTGAAGCCCTTTTTAATATTATAATCAAAAAAGAACAAACCATCGGCGATTTATCTGCCGCTGTTACAGGATTATTGTTGGCGCTTAATCTTCCAAGCAATATCCCTCTTTGGCAATGCGTAATCGGTTCATTATTTGCAATCGTTGTTGTAAAATGTCTCTTTGGCGGTATCGGTAAAAACCTGGTAAACCCTGCAATTACTGCCCGCGTATTTATGCTTGTTGCTTTTACTTCTATTGCAACACCGTCTTTCCCCGTTGATTCAGTAGCAAGCGCAACACCGTTATCAGGTGCAATACAAATGCCATCGTTACTTGATTTGTTTCTCGGCTCTTACGGTGGGGCAATTGGTGAAACCAGCACTTTAGCCCTTCTTATAGGTGGCATTTACTTGCTCGTTCGTAACGTAATCAGCTGGCATACTCCCGTTGTGTTTATCGGTACAGTGTTTGTGTTCTCTTTATTGATGGAAAGCTTTAACGCAGTTCAGGCTTTATCATTAATTATGTCAGGGGGCGTGTTTATCGGTGCATTCTTTATGGCAACTGATTATGTAACATCTCCTCCAACTCCGTGGGGTAAAGTAATATTTAGTTTAGGCGCAGGATTGCTTACCTCATTGATTCGTTACTTTGGTACGTATCCCGAAGGCGTTTCATTTGCAATCTTGTTTATGAATATTCTTACGCCTTATATCAGCAATTGGACAAAGCGTAAAGTATTTGCACAAGGGGGTAAATAATTATGAAAAATCATATTAAAAATCTTCTTGTATTTATTTCAATCTGCGTGGTGATGACGGTTTTATTGGCAACAACCAACTTTATTACCGCACCGATTATTGAAAAAAATCAAAACGCTTCTGCAAATCAGGCGCTTTTAGAAGTAATGCCTGAAGGCAACGGTTTTGAAAATGTTGATCTTACCGCATTTGAAATTCCATCAACCGTAACAGAAGTTTATAGGGAAATTGGTGGGAAAGGCTACGTAATTAAGTTAGTTACCGCAGGTTATGGCACCGATATGGTGATTATGTGCGGTGTAAATAATGGGGGCATTGTAACAGGTGCCGTATGCCTTTCTTCTAACGAAACCTTAGGCAAAGAAAAAACCTATGGTCAGAACTTTACTGATAAGGATCAGGCAGGCGTTGATGCGGTAGAAATTATTGCAGGCGCCACCAAAACTACCGAAGCCTATAAGAACGCAATAATTGATGCCCTTAATACTGTAATTATTTTAAGTGGCGGCTCAGTTGATATCCGCAGTGAAGAAGAAATCTTACAGGATAATTTAAAAACCGCTTTACCTGATGGTGATGAATTTGAAAAATTATTTATGGTAGAAGAGGTTGATATTGAAAACCTTAAAGCAATATACAGTGCCAAAAATCAAGCAGGCTACGTATTTATCGTAGGTGAATATTTTATTGGCGTTAGTGCTGATGGTACTGGAATAAACGCAAACGTTTCAAATCCTCAAAGCTATAAAACAGCAGTTGAAAAGATCAAAGCAACCGTAACGGAAGATATTGATCTTACCCAGTACCCTGATTTACAAAAAACAGTTGTTTCAGCAAAGAAAACCACAACAGGTAACTATATCCTTGAAACCAAGGGCGCAGGCTACGGTATAAAGGGTGGGGATGAATATCATCCCGCTTCAAACGAATATATTATCGTTCGTGTTGCTATAACGCCTGATGGAAAAATATTAGATTGCTTCACAGTTTCCGAAGCAGAAACCGATGGGTTAGGCGATGCTTGTTCTGATGAAAAGTTCTACGGTCAGTTTGCAGGTAAAACTGAGGAAAATTATAAAGAAATTGATGCTATCAGCGGTGCAACCTTAACCACAAACGGATATACACAAGCAATTGAACGCGCATTTAATGCAGTAACAGTATTGAAAGGAGGGGTTCAGTAATGAAGGAAAAATCTTCACTTTCCATTCTTTTAAACGGAATTATCAAAGAAAATCCTGCGTTGGTTTTAATTCTTGGAACTTGCCCAACGTTAGCAACCACAACAACAGTTGATGGTGCATTTGGTATGGGAATTGCTGCTTTATTAGTGCTTGTTTGCTCAAATATTTTTATTTCACTTTTACGTAATGCCATTCCTGAAACAATCAGAATCCCTTGTTATATCGTAATTATTGCAGGATTCGTTACTATTGTTAAAATGTTGGTTCAGGCATTTTTTCCGTCGTTATTTGAAACACTTGGTGTT
The DNA here is from genome assembly GCA_045537705.1 of Clostridia bacterium. Lineage (GTDB taxonomy): Bacteria > Bacillota > Clostridia > Christensenellales > QALW01 > UMGS1322. Next base: position 743 of record JAZSPY010000081.1, on the reverse strand, counting down.
TACCTGGATTTAATTACTGTAAACTGCATTATTTTAGGCCGTGCCGAAATGTTTGCAAACAAGAATCGTGTAATTGCATCAGCACTTGATGGTGTTGGTATGGGCCTTGGATTTACATTAGCATTAACTTTAATGTCAATAATCCGTGAAGTATTTGGTTCTGCTTCATTTGCCGGTATTGCGATTCCCTTTATGGAAGCCTATAAGATTGAATTTTTAACTAAAGCCCCGGGCGGATTATTGGTTTACGGTTTATTGATTGCGCTTATCTATGTTGTAACAAAGGGTAAGGCACCTAAAAAGACCACTTTCAGTTGTTCAGGTTGCCCGCATGCAAGTTCCTGCAGTGGCGCTTGCAATAAGGAAGGAGTTGAAGCTTAATGGAAAACTTTAAAATTCTTATAGTAATACTTCTTTCTTCAGTTTTAGTTGATAACTATGTTTTAAGCCGTTTCTTAGGTATTTGCCCTTTCCTTGGGGTATCTGAAAAAAAAGATCAGGCAGTTGGCATGGGTGTTGCAGTAACCCTTGTTATGTTAGTGGCAACAGCAATTACCTGGCCTATTCAGTACTTTGTTCTTGATACCTTAAAACTTGGATATCTGCAAAACATTGTGTTTATTTTAATTATTGCAACTTTTGTGCAGATATTGGAAATGGTGTTAAAAAAATTCTCACCATCACTCTATAAGGGTTTGGGTGTATACTTGCCGCTTATTACTACCAACTGTGCAGTATTAGGC
>JAZSPY010000038.1:0-4061 GCA_045537705.1 Clostridia bacterium | reverse complement strand
CGAAGTTTTATTAAAATTCATTAAACCTGAAAAAGATCACACGGTGCTTGTGGTAGGGCTTGGCAATGAAAGTATGACTCCTGATTCAATCGGACCAAAGGTAGTAGATAAAACTTTTGTAACAAGGCATATTTTAACGTATCTTCCTGATGAAGCCGATGAACGTATGAACTCCGTTTGCGCAATAAAACCAAGCGTTTTAGGTGTAACAGGCGTTGAAAGTGCCGATATTATTAAAGGAATTGTTGAAAAAACAAATGTTTGCGCAGTAATAGTGATAGATGCCCTTGCTTCCCGCAGAAGCGAACGGATGTTTTCTACTTTTCAGATAACTGATACAGGTATTACGCCTGGGGCCGGGGTAGGCAATAAACGAAGTGCATTAACAAAAGAAACGTTAGGTGTCCCTGTTATCGCTATGGGCGTACCAACAGTTGTTTACGCTTCAAGCTTAATTTATGATGCGGCAATAGATATTTTAAGCGATATGACAGGGCAAAACGAAGACAGGGTTGAAGAAGCCGCGTCAAAGATGGCATCTTTTTTAGAAGAAGATATGGTGGTTACCCCAAAGGAAATTGATATAATAGCCAAGGATAGTGCAAAAATAATTGCAGATGGAATAAATATTGCATTAAATAGAGATATTCCTTTAAAAGAAATTGAAAGTTATATGTTCTAAAATCCAGTCACCCTTAATATCATAATTGATAGGGGTGACTTTTTTTATGAAAAAATGGACTTGCAGTATTTTATCCTGTGTGCTATTGACGGTTTCAACGTTTTTTCCTAAAATCAACGGTAGCGATATCTTGGCAGGCGCATTATCGTTTTTTTTAGGTATAAACAGTCAAAGCGTAAATAAAGAAATCTATATTGACCTTGAACCACAGGTTTTATCAGATAGTATGCTTGTTGAAATAAATGAAATTAACGCCATGATAGTAAAGGAAGAAATCAATTTAGCAAAAGCAAATTCAGTACTTATTTATCATACGCACACAGATGAAGCCTTTTTAAAAGAAGAACAAGATTATATTGAAACAAGCACAGGCAGAACTAAAAATCAGGATTATAGTATAGTAAAAGTAGGGGATACCTTTAAAAACAGTTTGATAAAATCAGGGTTTTCAGTTATCCACGATAAAACTGATAACGTGCTTAACGATTTTTATAACGCATATGAAACAAGTTATAAAACAATTAAAAAATACATAGGAAAAACCGATATTTATGTAGATATGCACAGAGATGCATATAGCGGTAAAGAACCTAATTTTATAGTTCAGGATGAAAAAGAATACGCTTATATTGCTTTTGTAGTTGCCAATGGCGAAAATTATAACGTAAAACCAAACTGGCAGGAAAACTATAAGCTTGCTAAATTACTTAGTGATAAATTAGATGAACTTTGCCCCGGTATTTCAAAAGGAATAATATTTAAGGATAAACGTTTTAATCAGCATATATCAAATTCTTGTGTTTTGGTTGAAATGGGAAATGAAAAAAACACGTTAAATCAGGTAGAGGCAAGTGCTGAAATTTTAGCAAAGGCATTTTCTTTAGTGCTTAACTAAAAAATTATTGAAATTTTTATCATAGTAAGGTATAATATACTAAATAATTATTTACGAGGCACTATGAAAAAATTATTGGTAATTTGTTTAATATTTGCTTTGCTTTTATCTGTAAATACATTTGCTATCGGCAGGGCATCGTTAAAGTGTACTGTGTATGAAGAAGACCTTTCAGACAGTAATTACAGATTATACTTAAGCAGATGCTCAGGACATTATTTAAATGATACTGTAACGGTGTATATAACCAACACAAGCGATGAAAAAATGAAATTTCAGGTAATGATAGGTTATTCAGGGGAAAGCGTTCAAACGACCGTTGAATCAGGATACGTTGAAATTCCCCCAGGTGTTACAGGCAGGTTTGTGCTTAATGAATTGAGTAAGTATTACGAAAAAACAAATGATTCTTTAGGATATAACCCCAATAGAAAATTAGGCGCAAATTCCGTTGTTCAGATAATGGTGCAGAACGCGTTTGTTGGCGCAACCTTTGTTGTTTCCGGTATTGATAGTTATCAAACAGTCCGTAATGTCCACTATACAGGTACTAACGCTAACGCAGTAATTTATGATAAATTTATTCCCTCATATGTTACACAATCAAAACTTGTAATTAAAAAGGCAGAAGCTGAAGAAGGGCAAAGTTACGAATATACACTTAGCCAGCCTGATAACAAAAGTGTTAAATATTTTATGATTGCTTCTGTTGCGTCGGCTTCTTTAGGAGCAGTAGCAATAGTAGTATATACAATATGCCATATTAAACGGAGGAATAGTAATGACTGAGCTTGAAAAATACAATTATTGGCTTAAACAAGAAAAACTTGATGATGAAGTGTTATCTCAGCTTAAAGCGATGGATGGCAATGAAAACGAAATTTTTGAAAGTTTTTATAAGGATCTTGAATTTGGTACTGCAGGTTTAAGGGGTATCTTAGGCGCCGGCACCAACAGAATGAATATTTATACCGTTGGTAAAGCAAGTGATGGCTTTGCAAAGTATTTAAAAGAAAATTTTGAAAATCCATCAATTGCCATCGCCTACGATTCCCGCATCAATTCCGAACTTTTTGCCTGGGTAAGTGCACGTATTATGGCAAAAAACGGCATTAAGGTGTACATTTATAACGAACTTATGCCAACACCAATGCTTTCCTATGCAGTAAGGTATTATAAGTGTGATGGCGGTATTGTTATTACTGCAAGCCATAACCCTGCAAAATATAACGGATATAAAGTGTATGGCCCCGATGGTTGCCAGGCAGGGCCCGAAATGGCAGATGCCATTTTAGAATGTATCAATAAAACCGATATGTTTAAGGTTGAACTTGCAGATAAAGATGATGAAAATATAAATATCATTCCCGATAGCGTAATTGAATCTTTTATTGATACAATTTTAAATAAACGCGTTTATGAAGATAAGGATGCGGTAAAAGATCTTAATATCGTTTATACCCCCCTTAACGGCACAGGTATGATGCCTGTAAAACGTGTTTTTGCAAAAATGGGTATCAATGATATTACTATAGTTAAAGAACAGGAATTACCCGATGGTAATTTCCCAACCTGCCCATATCCCAATCCTGAAATCCGTGAAGCTCTTCAGAAAGGTCTTGATCTTTTAGAAGAAACAAAAGGCGATATTTTAATCGCTACTGATCCTGATGCTGACCGTGTTGGCGTTGCAGTAAAGCATAACAACGAATTCAGGCTTATAACAGGTAACGAAATGGGCGTTTTAATGCTTGATTATATCTGCAGGGCAAAAAACATAAATAACACAATGCCTAAAAACCCTGTAGCAGTAAAAACAATCGTTACAACCGCTATGGTTGATGCAGTATGTAATAAATATGGCGTTAAACTTGAAAGCGTTTTAACAGGATTTAAATTTATCGGCGGGGTTATTGCTGATTTAGAAGCACATAACAGGGTAGAGGATTATCTTTTAGGCTTTGAAGAAAGCTACGGTTACCTTTTAGGTGAACACGTTCGTGATAAAGATGCAGTAAGTGCAGTAATGCTTATTGCTGATATGACGGCGTTTTATAAATCAAAAGGCAAAACTTTGGTTGACGTACTTGAAGATATGTTCAAAGAATTCGGTTATTTTGAAAATAAAACCGTTACCTTTAGTTTTGAAGGCGCCTCCGGTTTAGAAAAAATGGCAGCGTTAATGGAACAACTTCGCAAAGAACCCCCAAAAACAGTTGCAGATGCAGAAATTATTGAAATCAGCGATTACAAGCTTTCAGTAACTAAAAATCAAAACGGTGAAACACCAATTCTTTTGCCTAAATCCAATGTTTTAGCATATAAGTTAAGTGATGGGTGCTCTTTCGTTGTTCGCCCATCAGGTACCGAACCTAAATTAAAGATTTATATGTTCGTTAAGGCTGAAAGCCAGGAAAAAGCTAAAGCAAGAGTTACAGAACTTCATTCTTCCTTGGAGCAGTTAGTAAAATAAATTAAGAGTGC
>JAZSPY010000131.1:0-18717 GCA_045537705.1 Clostridia bacterium | reverse complement strand
ACACCATCTGCATCTTAAAATACAGCCTTTCAAGAAAACAATGGTACGGATACCGGGCCCATCGTGGACAGAGAATTTTTGTATATCAAAAATTCTTCCCTTAGTATCTAATGCCATTAAAAGCCTCCCTGTTCGGTACGGTTGATAATATCATCTTGAAGTGAACGTGAAAGTGTAGTAACCAACGCACTGTAACCTGCAACACGAACAACAAGAGATTTGTAGTTTTCAGGGTGCTTCTGCGCATCAAGCAAGGTTTCTCTGCTTACAACGTTAAACTGCATATGGCTACCCTTTTGATCAAAGTAACCACGTACAAGTGAAACAAAGCTTTCAAGCCCTGCTCTGCCTTTAAGGGCACTTGGATGGAACTTCATATTATAAAGTGTACCGTTTGAAGCAATAAAGTGGTCAAGGCGTGAAACAGAGTTTGCAGCAGCGGTGGGGCCTGAAACGTCTCTACCTGCTGCAGGTGAAACACCGTCAGCAATAGGTGTATAAGCAAGCCTGCCATCAGGTGTAGCGCCTGTTTGCGCACCTAAAGGAACGTTAGCGGAAACAGGGTATAAACCTGCGTGGAACTTGCCACCACGTGGATTATCAAACTTTTCAAGTTCACGGGTATAAACGTATGCAACTTCACGTGCAAAAGCGTCAATTTCGTGTAAATCGTTACCAAACTTATCCTGTGCGTAGATATCATCAAGAAGTTTTCCGTAAAAAGCCTTCTTTTCACTACTACAGGGGTTAGAAGCAATCTTATTATAAATATTTAAAATGTTTTCATTATTAGGTGTTACACCGTTTTTGTGTAATTCAAGCACAACCTTAGTGGTAAGCTTTTGTGCCGTTGCAGGATCCATATCCTTACCAAAGTTGTTTTCAACCGCTTCTTTAAAATCAGCTAAAGTATATTTCTTCTGTTCAAAAACAAGTTTTTTAATTGCCCAAAGTGCGTCAGCCATATTTGCAACACCAAAGCCTTGAGGACCTGTAAAGTTATATACTGCGCCGCCTTCCTGAACACTCTTACCACGTTTAATACAATCATCAATCATTGATGAAAGGAAGGGCAGGGGTGCACGTTCCATATGGGCAACGTCAATAGCGTTATCAGCATTAACCATTAAGCTAACCATATAATCGCTTTGTTTTTTGTAAGCATCAAAGATTTCTTCAAAGGTAGTCATACTGGTTACTGCAGGGGTCTTGGGGCCAACCTGAACACCTTTATCAACACCTTGTGAAAATACCATTTCCAAAGGCCTTAACATATTAAAGAACGCTGCATCGTGCCAACCGTCAGTTTTACCTGATTTTTGTGGTTCAACGCAACCGATAATGTTGTAATCACGGGCATCCTGAATGGTAAGACCGCGGCTTGCCAGTGAAAGAATAATAACTTCATCATTGTAATAAGCAGGTAAGCCGATACCTGTTCTTGTAACTTCACCTGCTTTAATCATAAATTCGTGGGGTGTAAGGTTCCAAACACGAACTGATAGTGATGGGGCAGGAAGTAAAGTGTGAAGTGATGCTTCTAAACACATATAGGACATATCGTTTGTAGCATCAACACCATCAGCATTTTGTCCGCCTGCAATAAGGTTCTGGAACATTGAATATCCTGCAAAACCTTCTGCAGAAGCAAGGTCACGAACCTTTGAAAGATCGTTAAGTTTTATCCAAACACAGTCAACAAGTTCCTGTGCATATTCTAAAGTGATTTTACCTGCATCAATATCCTTTTTATAGAAAGGATACATATACTGGTCAAAACGGCCGGGTGAAATTGAGTGGCCTGAAGATTCCATCTGAATAAGAAGCTGAATAAACCAGAATGACTGGCAAGCTTCAAAGAAACTTGTAGCAGGGTTTGCAGGAACGTTTTTGCAGTTTGCTGCAATCTGTAAAAGTTCATTTTTACGGGTTGGATCAGTTTCCTTACTAGCTAAATCTTCAGCTAAAGCGCTGTAACGCATAGCGTATTCAATAACTGCATCAAGACTTATAATAACAGACTCAAGGAAATGGCTCTTTTTAATGTAGTTGCCATCGGTAATTTTACAAGCCTTAAGTTCGTTTTCTGCTTCTTCTCTGATACCTTTAAGACCCTTGTTTAAAACTTTACCATAATCAACGGTAACGTGGCCAACGCCATTGTAGAAATAGTTGCCGGGTGTAAAGAAATTGTGTTCAATGGCCAATAACGTTTCAGGCGCCATATACTGTGTGGCAAGTTCACTGGTGGTTTTACCCTTCCAGTAAGCGTTAGCCTTCTTTAATCTCGCCTTTGTTTCTTCTGAAATCATAAACGGGTCAGCAGAACGTGTTGCAAGTGTATCAAACTCCTCCTCAAGCCAATCAAAAGAAAATTCAGGGAAAGTCTGGCAGCTTCTTGGTGCTTTAGTGGCGGCACCAACAACAAGTTCCAAAGGCCTTATAGTAATTGGAATATTTCTTAAAATATGCGCAAAAGCCTTAGCCTTACGGATAACCATAGGCTCGGCTTCAGTTTCTTTAAAAGATTCCGTCATCAACTCCGCACGATCCGCTTCAATTTGTGGCATCGTTGCATAAAGATGGTCAATCAATTTCTGAATCCTTGGGGATTTTTCAATTCCTGTTAAAAGTCTTTGATCCATATATAATTCTCCTTACTAAAGGTAATATCTCTCCGTATCATATTTTACACCTAAAATAATCAAATGTCAACACAAAACAAACAAAAAAAAGTGAAAAATACGCAAATTCAAAGATAAAAATGGCAAAAACAAACAAAAAACAGAAAAAAATACAACAAAAAGTGTTGAAAACAAAAAAATAAAGGAGAGCCATCTCTCCTTTAATAAAAAATATGCACTTTTAACAGGTTCCGTTTGTTCTGAAATTAGTGCAGTTAGAACAATTATTGCAAGCAGAACAATTGGCGCAATTATTACAATTAGAACAATTATTGCAACAGCAATCACAGTTGTTGCATCCGGAATTTAAACTTCCGTTTGTACTGTTATTAAATAATAGAATCAAAAGTATCAGCCACCAGTTATTATTGCAAGTGTTGTTATTTAAAAATAAAATAATTAAAAAGAAGAAAAGTAATGATGAATTATCAAAAGTATTTCCTGAAGAGCAATCGTTTGTAAAACAGTTATTACATTCCATAAAAAGAACCTCCTTTAACTTTTAATAAAATGTATGACGTTTTTTAGAAGATTATGTTTTTTCTTTGTAACACAAAAAAATCAAAAAACATATTATACAAATGTAAGCACGTTCTTACAAATAAAATTCTTTTATAAAGGAGTATAAATATGGGTAAATTCTTTTCAGGTTCTGACTGCGGATGCAATGATTGTACATGGATCATCATTTTATTGATTATCCTCTTCTGCTGTGGCTCAAATAATGGTTCTTGCGGTGGCTTTGGCGGAAACGATAACTGCTGCTGGATCATTATTTTAATCCTTATCATTTGCTGCTGCTGTGGTGGTTCAAACGATAATTGCAACAATCAGGTAGGCTGCGGTTGCTAAAAAAAGCGGAGTTTTTTACTCCGCTTTATTTTTTATTCTGTAATTTTAAATGTTTTTGTAACTTTAAAATCTTTAAAGCTTATAAATTCTTCAACCTCAACGACAATATCGGTTGTAGTATCGTTTAATTCATAAGCAACCTCAACGTCAAGAGTTGCGCCCTTTTTAATATCTTTCATTTGGTTGTCAGATGAATAATTTGCACTATCGTCAAGAACGTAAGCATGGTTTAACCCAATGCCATCTTGAAAAACGTTATCCTGTACTGCAACTGTAAATGACGTAGCAGTATCTTTGTTGTTAGTATAACTATACATTACGATAACGGCAGGTTTTCCGTCATAAGTTTTAGCAAGTCTGCAACTTTTGATTTCAATGGTACAATCAGTAAAACCAGAAGTTGTATCTTGTTGAACTGTGCCAGTGCCTTGATCAGTTGTTGAGGTGCCTTCTGATGAACTACCCATAGCCAGTGCACCAAAAAGGCAGATTACAAGGATGGTTGCTACAAAGGTCAGTAGCTTTTTAAGTGTTGTTTTTTTCATTTTTGTTCCTCCAAAGTTTTTTTATTATAACGGCTATTAAAATTGCCATTAAATACATAAATATATCAATACAATCATACGTTCCGTTGACAAAATTAAATTTCTGTAAAAGCTCCCAACAAAAGCTTGTGAGAAAAGTAAGTAAAGCAGAAATTAAACTATTGTGCATAAACGATAATGCATAATATAATGCATAAGCCCATAAAGCATCGGGCAAATAAAAGGAAAGTGTTAATAAGATGCTTTTTGTTTCTATACTTAACCCGTTTAAAAAATTGGTGCGCCCTAATAGATAGAAGACGATACCCACCACCAATGAGAGAAGACAATTTGTTAAGCAAAAAATCAAATATTTTTTATAAAATTTATTTTTCATAGCACAAAGTATAACACAAATGTGTTTAAATGTCAACATATGTGTTCAAAATAAATTGTGAAACATCATACAATATCATATAGGGGGGTGATATTGTGTCAGATATATATCTTGATTCACAAGTAGTAGGTGAAGCCATCTATTTTTGTCGCAGGCAAAAACGTATGTCCCAAGAAGTTTTAAGTGGGCTTGCTGACATTGGCAGAACACATTTAAGCGCCATAGAACGTGGTGAACGTAAACCAACTTTAGAAACATTGTATCGTATAAGTGTTGCATTAAATATGAATATGAGTGATGTTGTAAAAGAAATAGAAAAACGAATTTAATAAAGCGGAGTTTTTTACTCCGCTTTTTTATTTATTCAAAATCTTCATTTGTAATGCACTCTTTTTTTATGGTGCTTAAAAGCCTGACGTACTGCTTTTTCTTTGTCTCTAAATTAAAAATAGCATAATCAATGTCTTCCTTTGTAACAGCGTTATTAAAAATCGTTATGGCATGGTGCCATTGCTTCTTGGCTTGTTCAAGCTGTAATTCATTGTTGTTTTCCATAAAAAAATCCCTCCGCTAAAACCTATTCAGCGAAGGGTAATTTTATTCAAAAAATAAATTATGCAAATATGAATATATGTGCATTATTCCTCTGCTATCCTATAAAGACGTCTGTTATCTAAAAGCCATTGTTTTTCTGAGAAACCACCTTCATTAACAGAAGAAAGTGCCTTTTTAAAATCAAACATTCTTGCATCAATCATATCAAGATAGTGTAACATTTCTGCTTCGGGGAACATAGGCCTTCTTACAGCGCCAAACTCCGGCTCGTAATGGTGTGAAATCAGCATATGCTGTAATAAAATCGTAGTTTCATCACTTGCACCAACTGCCTTTGAAGCCTCCTGAATAACAAGGGGACCCTGAACTATGTGCCCTAATAAAAGACCTTTTTTAGTGTAATCAGAAACAAGACCAAGTTCAGATGATTCCATTTCTTCGGTTTTTTCTAAATCATGCAGAATAACCCCGGCAAAAAGCCAGTCAGTATTTAAATCAGTGTAAATCTTACTTAATGCATCGGCAGAAGCAAGCATGGTAGTTGTGTGATATAAAAGCCCTGAACGGATTGAATGATGGTTTGCCTGTGCAGCAGGGTAATATAAAAGCTTTTCTTTTCTCAAATTAACAGCGTATGTAACGATATCCCTGATATCGTCTTTTTTTATACGGTTAATATATTCCTGCACCGTTTTAAACATTTCTTCGCTTGTTTTAGGTGCAGAAGGTGTAAAATCAGTAATTGAAACAGGGTCAGAATCTATTGCAAGGCGGATTCTTTCTATTTTCATCTGTAAAGAATTCATCCAGGAAACAACGCTTCCGCGCACTTTAACTAAAATATGTGGCTTGTAATCTTTAAACTGTTCTTCAATGTAGTTCCAGATTTTGCCGTTTATTTCACCTTTTTGGTCAGCAAGAACCATATCAACGTAACTTTTGCCTGTTTGCCCCGTTTTTACGTTAAAGGACTTAACTAAAACAAAGCCTTCAAAACTGTCCCCTGCCTGAAGTTCATTTAATAATTTTTGTTCCATAAAAACACCTGCAAAAATATATTTTTTATAATTATATCATATTCGGGGCAAAATATAAAGAAAAATAAAGGAGATTTTTTATGAAAAAGCAAAAAAAGATTAAATCTGACGTTTTAGGAAGTTATACCGGCATGGCAGAAGATGGTGAAAGACCTACCCAGGATGCAGATGATTTATAAAATATTATAAAAAAACTTAATATCTTTTTTTATTCTTAACCCCAAAGCGACAAAAATAGGACAGGCAGTTATATACAATATATGTATAGAATGTTTAAATAACTTGATTTAAGAAACATTAAAGTGGGGGATTAAGGTGAAAAAGCTGATAAAACCCATAGGCTACTTGCTTATGGGTATTTTTTGTGCAAGGTGCGATTTTTTGCAGGGAATGTATCCAATCGGCATAGCGTTACTTAGTATTACTTATTTATCAAAAAACTATTTTTACATATATTCAGGTGCCATTATCGGTGCCCTTAGTATAAGTTTTGTGCCAAGTGAAATGCTAATAAACACTTTAAGTTATGCTCTGTTTTTGCCTTGCTCACTGTTTTTAAAAAAGAAAAAAACTGAAAAACTTGCTGTTTCAATGCTAATATCATTTTTAGTGTTTTTAATACCTGCTGCAAGTTTAAGGATAGATTTATATTCCCGTGTATTGCTTGTCTTTAACGGGCTTTTTGCTATGGTTTTAACACCTTTAATGAAAAGAATCTATCTTTCGCTTGCAGAAATCAGCAGTCGTCTTTCCTTAGAACAGGCTGATGTTGTTGCCATATCTTCAATGGGAGCAATTATAATTTCTTCCCTGCCAAAAACTAACGTTTTGGGTTTTGATTTAAGAATTTTTGCATTATTGTTTACGTCAAGCCTAGCCATACTTTCCTTTGAAAATAAAGGTGGCATCTGGGCATCAATAGTCGGAATAATGTGGGTAATAAAGGGTGGTGACGTAACAAACGCTTTAAGCCTTATTACAGGGGGAATCCTTGCAGGAATGCTTAATAAAAGAAAAGGTGGCATTCTTTTAGGATTTATATTAGGGAATGCGCTGATAAACCTTTTTATGTTAAATACTTTTGCCTTAAGTTTAGGCGCAGTAAACTTAATTTTAGGGTGCGGATACACGGTGTTTTTAAAGGAAGATATTGTTCACCGGTTCAAGCGCCTTGCAGGGCAACAATCAGGGGTAAACGACCTTGAAATGCATTATATTGAAAGTTTACGAAAAACACAAAAAGAAAAAATAGAAAACGCAGGCAGAATGTATCTTCAACTTTCAAAAGCCTTTGTTTCCATTAACCACGATGAAAGTTTTAAGCAAAAAATAGTAAAGGATGCATTAAACACTTGTGAAAGCTGTTCTAAAAATGAATACTGCCACAAAAACAGAAGAAGTGATACCATTATAGAACTTAATCAGGCGGCAGAATCGGTTATAGAAAAGGGTAAAATTACAGGCATACCCCTTACTTTAATGGCACGATGCGTTCAGCCCATGGAACTTGTTAAAAGCATACAAAATTCATTTGATAAGCACAAGCGTTTCTTTGAAGAAAACCCAAGCAGTGAAACAGAACTTGCACTGCAATTAAAAAGTATTGCCGATATGCTGTTTGGTTTATCGGATAATATATCAAAACTTCCTGAGTTTGATAAAGATATTGAAAATCAGGCACGGGATATACTTTCTTCAAGAGTTGGTACCGTGCAAGAAGTAAGTTGCAGAAAAAGCGGCGAAAGCCATATAATCAGCGTTTCATTAAAGGAAAACGAAAAGGATATGGGGCAAAGGATAACTGATGCCTTTTATGATGGATACCTGGGGAATTATCGTTATCTTACAGGTGGAACAGATAAATACGGGGGTTTTCAAGGGGATTTTGCCCCTGTGCCCAAATATAAAGTGGAAGCCTGTGCTTTAAGAAAAAACAAGAATGGGCAAAAAGTTTGCGGTGATTCTTTTACATATCTTGAAAACGACTCAAGTAAATATATTGCCGCAATTTCCGATGGCGCCGGTAGTGGATATAAAGCCAAAAAGGAAAGCGAAAGTGCGTTAGACTTATTAGAAGCCTTCTGGGAAGCAGAAATTAAAAGAGAAGAAATGTTTAATTTTATGAACAGGCTACTCCTTTTAAAAGGCGAAAAAGAAGATTATTCTACTATGGACGTAACTGAATTTGACCTTGAAAATGGTGTATTGTATTGGACAAAAATCGGTGCAGTGCCAGGTTATATTATAAGGGAAAACACCGTTGAAAAAATTGAATCAGGTGCGCTTCCTATGGGAATAGTAACAAAAATAAACCCTGTTACAACAAAAAAACTTATTAAACAGGGGGATATAATCGTGCTTGTAACTGATGGCATTTACGATGGCTTAAATAATGGGGAAGAAGATAAAATTAAAGAAATCCTTATGCCCTTAAAAAAAGAAACACCACAAAATATTGCAAACAGTCTTTTGAATTGCGCAAAAGAAACAAATATAAACGACGATATGACCGTGCTGGTTTTAAAAGTCAGCGCGGCGTAAAAAAAGCACCCTTTCGGGTGCTTTTTAAGTTATTATAAACTATCAATATATCTGCAAGCGTTAACTGCACATGTTGCGCCATCGCTTGTTGCGGTGGTAATTTGCCGTAAGTTTTTGCTTCTGCAATCGCCTGCAACAAAAACGCCTTCAGTTTTTGTTAAGCAGGATTCATCTGCATCAACGTAACCCCATTCATTAAGGTTACAAAGTTCCTTAAAAGGAGTGTTATCAGGCTCTAAACCGATTGCAACGAACAAGCCTTCACAATCAATATCAATCTTTTCGTTGCCTTTGTTAATAACGATTCCGTTAAATTCGTTACCATCTTTAACTTTATCAACGGTTGCGCCTAAAATAACTTCAATGTTATTTTTTTGTGCAACAATTTCCTGCAAACGTTTTTCGCCTGTTAAAAATTCAAGGTTCTGAACGATAATAACCTTTTTGCTTGTTTCAGATAATAAAATGGCTTCCTGAAGTGCTGAATTTCCGCCACCGATTAAAGCAACAGTTTTATCTTTATAAAAAGCACCATCACAAACTGCGCAGAAAGAAATGCCTTCACCTAAAAACTTTTCTTCGTTTTCAACGTTTAAATGGCGGTGTTTTGCACCAACTGCAATAATTAAGGCTTTAGAGGAATATTCGTTGCCATCTTCAGTAATAACGGTTTTGATGCCGTTTTCATTTTTAACTGAAATAACGTTTTCAACTTCAACATCAGCACCCTGCGAAAGCGCCTGTTCAACCATCTTATCTGCAAGTTCAGCGCCTGTAATAGATTCGTACCCGGGATAGTTTTCTACTTTAGGTGAAAATGCAATCTGTCCGCCAAACGCCGCTTTATCTAAAAGTAAAACGGATTTATTTGCTCTGCGGGCATAAACTGCGGCGGTTAAGCCGGCAGGGCCTGCGCCTACTATAATAATATCATATAACATATTTTAAACCTCGTTAGAGCCCAATAAACGCCACAACCATAAAATTTTGAAAACAAAATTTTATTTCCTGTGTTACAGGCCATATTCAAACTCGGTTACTTACGCTTTTGTAAGCGCCCTCGTTTTCAATGCCCTGTGCCTTGGCTTGTAACGTTTCTTGAACTCTATAAATTTTGTGATTATTTTACTTTATATTTCAGGGCGAACATTAGTCCGCCCTGAATAAATTATTTATTGATAAACTGCTTGATTTCTGCAACCATTGTATATTTTGCGATTTCGCCATTCTTAACGTCAACTAACGTAGGTGCCTGTTTAATGTTAAGTGATTGTGTAAGTTCAACGTTTTCGTGTGCGTACACCTTTACGTAGGGAATATCTGCCTTTGCCAAAAGAGTTTCGGCAATCTTACAGTTAGGGCAGGTTGCTGAAGCGAAAAGATAAACACCGTCTTCTAAAATAGCAGGTTCTTTTTCGCAAGTGCAAATTTCTTTTTCAGGCTTGGGGCCAACGTGCGTAAGTTTAGAATTTGCAATATCGTAAGTCTTTCTTTCCTTATATTCCTGGCTCTTACCATCGTTCCAGTTCTTAACAGGGCGGTAGTAACCTGTGATACGGCTGTAAACTTCTGTTTCAGTTCCGCAGATGGGGCAGGTGTACTGTTCGCCTGAAATGTAACCGTGATCACGGCAAACTGAATATGTAGGTGAAAGTGTGTAATAAGGAAGCCTGTAGTTTTCAGCAATCTTTCTGATAATGTTTGCAGCAGCCTTCCAGTCAGGAAGCTTTTCGCCTAAGAAAGCGTGGAAAACTGTACCTGATGTATAAAGTGTCTGTAAATCATCTTGAATATCAAGGGCAGTAAAGATATCGTCTGTATAACCAACGGGAAGGTGTGATGAGTTGGTGTAGTAAGGTGTTTCGGCATCTGAAGCACAGATGATATCGGGATAATGCTTTCTGTCATGCTTTGCAAGGCGGTAGGAAGTTGATTCAGCAGGTGTTGCTTCAAGGTTATAAAGATCACCGTACTGTTCCTGATAATCGGAAAGTCTTTCACGCATATGGTTAAGAACTTCCTGTGTAAATGCCTGTGTTTCAGGATGAGTCATATCCTTTTTGATCCACTTGGCGTTAAGGCCTGCTTCGTTCATACCAACAAGGCCGATTGTTGAGAAGTGGTTGTTAAATGTTCCAAGATATCTCTTTGTATATGGGTATAAGCCTTCTTCAAGAAGCCTTGTAATAACTGTACGTTTAACTTTAAGTGAACGTGCAGAAATATCCATCATATGATCAAGGCGCTTAAAGAAATCTTCCTTATCCTTTGCAAGATAAGCGATTCTTGGCATATTGATTGTAACAACACCAACAGAACCTGTTGATTCACCGCTACCGAAGAAACCACCTGACTTTTTACGTAATTCACGAAGGTCAAGGCGAAGTCTGCAACACATTGAACGTACATCGGAAGGCTCCATATCGGAGTTGATGTAGTTGGAGAAGTAAGGTGTGCCGTATTTAGCGGTCATTTCAAATAAAAGCTTGTTGTTTTCTGTTTCTGACCAGTCAAAGTTTCTTGTAATTGAATATGTTGGGATAGGATACTGGAAGCCACGTCCGTTAGCATCACCTTCAACCATGATTTCAATAAATGCACGGTTAACCATATCCATTTCTTTTTTACAATCTTTATATTTAAAATCCATTTCCTTGCCGCCAACGATAGCGTTAAGTTCAGCTAAGTCGCCAGGAACGGTCCAGTCAAGAGTAATGTTTGTAAAGGGTGATTGTGTACCCCAACGCGAAGGAGTATTTACACCGTAAATAAAGGATTGGATGCACTGTTTAACTTCCTTATATGAAAGGTTATCAACCTTAACAAAAGGTGCAAGATAAGTATCAAATGATGAGAATGCCTGTGCGCCTGCCCATTCGTTCTGCATGATGCCTAAAAAGTTTACCATCTGGTTGCAAAGTGTTGAAAGGTGAGCAGCAGGTGCAGAAGTGATTTTTCCAGGAACACCGCCTAAACCTTCCTGAATCAACTGCTTTAATGACCAACCTGCGCAGTAACCTGTAAGCATTGAAAGGTCATGAATATGAATATCAGCGTTTCTGTGGGCATTTGCGATTTCATCATCGTAGATTTCACTAAGCCAGTAGTTAGCAGTAATAGCGCCTGAGTTTGAAAGGATAAGTCCACCTACTGAATAAGTAACGGTTGAGTTTTCCTTAACACGCCAGTCAGTAACCTTAACGTAACTGTCAACAACATCCTTATAGTCAAGAATGGTTGATTTCATATTTCTTAACTTTTCTCTCTGTCTACGATAAAGGATGTAAGCCTTAGCAACGTCAGCATAACCTGCCTGAATAAGCACGGTTTCAACTGAGTCCTGAATATCCTCAACCTGAACGATCTGATCTTTGATCTTTGGTTCAAAATCAGATGTAACCTTAAGGGCAAGGAAATCAACAATATTTTGGTTGTACTGTCTTTCACAAGCTTCAAAAGCCTGTGTGATAGCATCAGATATTTTCTTAATATCAAAATCTACTATCTTGTTATCACGTTTTAAAACTCTGAACATATTTTCTACCTCTTATCTTTCGCCCCGAAGCTCAGCTTCAGGAATATATTTTTTTATTTTATTTAAAAACTCGTGCATTTCCTCTTTTGAAAAAGCTTCTCCACCTTCCAAAAGGTTGCCCGAATCAACAAAACCTTGAATAAAGTACTTTTTTTCGCCCTGTAAAAGTTCACCGATTTCAATAAAATCTTTTAAGGTGTGAATGCCTTTTACTACGGTTGTACGGAATTCGTGATCCTTGTTACAATTCCTTATTATATATATGCTTTTTTTAAAAGCACCAACGTCAATATCGCTGCCCGTTGCTTTTTTATAATTACCAAACCCTGCCTTGATATCCATTGCAACGTAATCTACAAGATCAATAACTTCCTTTAACCTTTCAGGCAACGCACCGTTTGTATCAAGCTTAACAAGAAAACCCAGTTCCTTTACTTTCTTTATAAAGTCTTTAAGGTCAGGCTGCAACAGTGGTTCGCCACCGGTTATGCAAACACCATCTAAAATTCCAACCCGCTTTTTTAAATAGTCAAGCACAAATTCAGTCTGGTTTGAATTTTCCATTGGTTTTTGAACCAAGGTTGCATTGTGGCAAAAAGGACACCGTAAATTGCACCCACCTGTAAAGATTGTGCAGGCTGTTTTTTGCGGAAAATCAAGTAAGGTCAGCTTTTGAAAACCCTGTATGTTCATAAAAAGCGCCTTCTTCTCATTTTATTTTTGTGAGCATAGTATAACATATAAAAAAACCCTTGTCAACACAAAAAACACAATATCTTGTGTTTTTTTGTAAAAAATTTTACAAAATGTTGGGTTTTACGTGAACGATTGTATATATGCACATATGTCGCATATATACATAATTGCATAAAAATAAGCAAAACCCCATAAAAATAACAGTAAAAAATGAAAAAACAAGGGAATAATCATTTATAAATATGCAAATTGACAAAAAAACCATAAGTATATATAATACACGTAATTATTTTTTATAGGTACAGGAGAACAAATAATGGAACAAAAGCGAAGCAGTTTTACAGGGAAGATAGGTTTTGTGCTTGCTGCAGCAGGTAGCGCAGTAGGCTTAGGCAACATCTGGCGTTTTCCGTATCTTGCGGCACAGTACGGTGGCGGAATATTCTTACTTGTTTACATCTTACTTGCAGTTACCTTTGGTTTTACATTAATGTGCGGAGAAATTGCATTAGGAAGAAAAACAGGCAAAAGCGCAATAGGTGCTTTTAAGGATTTAAACAGCAAATATTCTTTTATCGGCATTATCGCATCAATAATACCTGCAATTATATTACCTTACTATTCAGTAATAGGCGGATGGGTAACAAAATATTTAACAGTATTTATTACAGGCGGAATGAATCAGGCGGCGCAGGATGGATATTTTAGTGCATTTGCTGCTCAAACAGGCTCACCACTTTTATATTTCTTTATTTTTATTGGAATAACTGCTCTTGTCGTATTGCTTGGCGTTGAAAAGGGAATTGAAAAGGTTTCAAAAATAATGATGCCGGTACTTATTTTATTAACGCTTTTTATTGCAATATATACTATGTTTATTCCGGGCGCTATAGATGGTGTTATCTATTATTTAACACCTGATATTTCAAAGTTTTCGGCAAAAACCGTACTTGCGGCTATGGGTCAGCTTTTTTATTCAATGTCATTGGCAATGGGAATTATGATTACCTATGGTTCATATATGAAAAAGGACGTTAACATTGAAACTTCCATTTCACAAATAGAAATTTTTGATACAGGCATCGCATTTTTAGCAGGCCTTATGATAATACCATCAGTATTTGCTTTTTCAGGGGGCGATCAGGCGGCATTAGGTCAGGGCCCAAGTTTGATGTTCGTAACTTTACCAAAGGTATTTGATTTTATGCCCGGTGGAAGTATTATCGGTGTATTGTTCTTTTTGCTTGTGCTTTTTGCAGCGCTTACTTCATCAATTTCCTTAATGGAAACAGTTGTTTCAATCGTTAAGGATAAAACAGGATTAAATCGTAAAGTTATCTGCGGTATCATATTTTTATTCTCAGTTCTTTTAGGTATCCCATCTTCGTTAGGCAACGGCATTTGGGCAAACGTAAAAATGCTTAATATGGATATTTTATCTTTCTTTGATTTTATATCAAACAGTGTTTTAATGCCTATCGTTGCACTTTTAACTTGCTTCTTTATCGGTTACGTTATTAAACCACAATCACTTGCCGAAGAAATTGAATTAAGTGGCAAGTTCAAACGTAAAAAACTTTTTGTTATCGTAATCAAGTACGTTGCACCTGTTTGCATTCTTTTGATTCTTATAACTGCATTTTTACAAGCCTTTGGCTTACTTAGTATATAAAAAAAGAGCCTTCAATTAAGAAGGCTCTTTTCTTTTTTTATAATCCCGTAGGTTCATCAGGATCAAGATAATCAAGATTATCTAAGCACTTGCCTGCGCCTATTGCCACACAGGAAACGGCATCTTCAGCCACGTAACAGTTTACGCCAAAGGTTGAAGAAATCAACTTATCAAGGCCAAGAATTAAACTACCGCCACCTGTTAAAATAATACCGCTTTCAATAATATCAGCCGCAAGTTCAGGCGGCGCTTCATCAAGCACCTTATGAATTTCAGCTAAAATCATATCAAAGGAATCCTGTAAGGCTTCACGGATTTCTTCACTTGTTACTTCAATGCTCTTTGGCAAGCCTGTTAAAAGGTTTCTGCCCATAACTTCACTTGTTAAAGTCTCGCTTCTTGGCCAAGCAGAACCGATATTCATTTTAAGCATTTCCGCAGTACGTTCACCGATAAGCAAATTATGCTTTTTGCGCATATACTTAACAATGTCATCATCCATTTTGTTGCCTGCAACTTTAATGGAGGTGCTTAAAACTGTGCTTCCTAAGGAAATCAAAGCGATATCCGTTGTTCCGCCACCAATATCAACAATCAGCGTGCCGTGTGGTTTATCAATATCTATATTTGCACCAATGGCAGCAGCCCTGGGTTCTTCCATTATGTACGCACATTTTGCACCAAGCCTTTGTGCTGCACCTAAAACGGAACGCTGTTCAACGTCAGTCACCCCTGAAGGAACGCACATTATAATCCTTGGCCTGAACAGGCTTTTACGGGGAAGTGCCTTTTTCATAAAAAGCTCAAGCATATCTTGTGTAACGTCACAATCAGAAATAACCCCATCTTTAAGTGGGCGAACAACTGAAATATTTTCAGGTGCCCTGCCAAGCATACGTTGCGCTTCAAAGCCAACGCCCTGAACTTTACCTGTTTCGGTATCAACTGCAACAATGCTGGGCTCTCTTAAAACGATGCCCCTGCCCTTAACGTAAATCAATACGGTTGCAGTACCTAAATCTATGGCAATATCCTGTCTTTTAAATAGCATAATAACCTCAAAAAATAAAAATTGCATACTAATTTATTGTATTATATCACAAACAAAGCATAAGTTCAAGTTAAATATATTCCATTTTATGTTAAGTGTATTGAAATTAACACCAAATATCTTGACATATTTTGAGTTTAACTTATAATATTATAATAATTATATATTGGAGTAGTGTATGTTCAAAGAAATTAAAGAGTTGCTTGAGGCTTACAAAGAACGTGATCCTGCGGCAACAAACAATATAAGTATTTTACTGTTATATCCCGGTGTGCGCGCAGTTATTGACCATAGAATTGCACACTGGTTCTATAAACATAAATGTTTTTATTTAGCAAGATCAATTTCCCAAAGATCAAGAAAGCGTACGGGTATTGAAATTCACCCAGGTGCACAGATCGGCAAGCGCCTTGTAATAGATCACGGTATGGGAATCGTTATTGGTGAAACCACCATTATCGGTGATGATTGCCTTTTGTATCAGGGTGTAACCTTAGGCGGTTCAGGTAAAGAAAAGGGCAAGCGCCATCCCACTTTAGGTAATAATGTGCTTGTTGGCGCAGGCGCAAAAATTTTAGGCTCCTTTACCATTGGCGATAATGCACGAATTGCCGCAAACGCAGTTGTTTTAAATGCAATTCCCGCAAATGCAACAGCGGTAGGTGTTCCTGCCCGCGTAGTGCGTGTTAAAGGTAAAAAAGTTGATATGCTTGATCATATTCACATTCCGGACCCTGTTCAGCAAGCGCTTAAGCAGATTAACGAACGTATTGATAAAATAGAAGGAAAATAAATGTTTAAAATAGTTTTAAAAAAAGAACTTAATCCAACTGTTACAAAAATGAGTATTCTTGCGCCACGTGTTGCAAAAAAGGCTCAGGCAGGGCAGTTTATCATTTTAAGGGTTGATGAAAACGGTGAAAGAATCCCCTTAACCATCGCAGGTTATGATAGGGAACAAGGCACCGTTGATATTATTTTTCAGATAGTAGGCGCAACAACAAAAAAATTAAACGATAAAAACCAAGGGGATTTTATTCAGGATTTTGTTGGCCCCTTAGGTAAGGCAACTGAGTTTGAAAACGTTAAAACAGCCTGTATTGTAGGCGGTGGCGTTGGTTGTGCTATTGCCCTTCCTTTAGCTAAAGCACTTAGTGAAAAGGGCATAACCGTTCATTCAATCATAGGTTTCAGAAACAAGGATTTAGTTATTTTAGAAGATGAATTTAAAAATGCATCAAGTTCTTTAACCATTGTAACCGATGATGGCTCTTACGGTGAAAAAGGCGTAGTTACTATGCCAATGAATAAAATTTTAAAAGAAACTAAAGTGGATATGGTTTATGCAATCGGCCCACTTGTTATGATGAAGTTCGCAGTAAAAACAGCCAAAGAAAATGGGGTAAAATGCACCGTTTCAATGAACCCTGTTATGATTGATGGCACAGGTATGTGCGGTGGTTGCAGATTAAGTGTAGGTGGCGAAACTAAATTCGCTTGCGTTGATGGCCCTGATTTTGATGGCTATTTAGTTGATTTTGATGAGGCTATGAAAAGGGGCGCAATGTATAAGGATTTTGAAAAACACGCCTATGAAAAAGCCTGTAATCTCTTTAAGGGGGCGGAAGAATAATGGATATTTTAGTTAAAAATCCTATGCCCGTACAGGATGCAAAAGAAAGAAATAAAAACTTTAAAGAAGTTGCCTTAGGTTACAGCGAAGAAACTGCTTTAAATGAAGCAACCAGGTGTTTAAACTGTAAAAATATGCCCTGTGTTTCAGGTTGCCCTGTTAAAATAAATATTCCTGCTTTTATCGCTAAAGTAAAAGAAGGTCAGTTTGAAGAAGCCTATAATATAATCAGCCAATCCTCAAGCCTTCCTGCAGTGTGCGGTAGGGTTTGCCCACAGGAAAAACAATGCGAAAGCAAATGTATCCGCGGTATTAAAGGGGAACCTGTTGGTATCGGCAGGCTTGAACGTTTTGTTGCAGATTGGCATAACGAACACGATGCAAATAACGTTGTTCTGCCAAAAAACAATGGGCATAAAGTTGCGGTAGTGGGCTCCGGCCCTGCAGGTTTAACCTGTGCAGGTGCTTTAGCAAAAAAAGGATATCAGGTAACAGTTTTTGAAGCTTTGCATATTCCGGGCGGTGTGCTTGTTTATGGCATTCCTGAATTCCGCTTGCCTAAAAAGATAGTTGAAAAAGAAATTAACACCTTAAAAAAATACGGTGTTCAGATTGAAACCAATGTTGTTATCGGTAAGACCGTAACTGTTGATGAACTTTTTGAAGAAGGCTTTGAAGCAGTGTTTATTGCTTCAGGCGCAGGTTTACCGAGATTTATGGGTATAAAGGGTGAAAGTTTAAAAGGCGTTTATTCAGCCAATGAATTTTTAACAAGAACCAACTTAATGAAAGCGTATTTAGAAGATTCATCCACCCCTATTAAAAAAGGCAAAAACGTGGCGGTTGTAGGCGGCGGTAATGTTGCCATGGATGCAGCCCGTTCAGCATTAAGATTAGGCGCAGATAACGTTTATATCGTATATCGTCGTTCCTTAACTGAACTTCCTGCAAGAAAAGAAGAA
The DNA here is from genome assembly GCA_045537705.1 of Clostridia bacterium. GTDB lineage: Bacteria > Bacillota > Clostridia > Christensenellales > QALW01 > UMGS1322. The sequence continues at coordinate 578 of JAZSPY010000131.1, read as the reverse complement.
GTTGAACACGCTATGGAAGAAGGCATACAGTTTATGCTTTTAAACAATCCCGTTGAAATCAAAGGCGATGAAAATGGAGATGTCTCAGCAATAGAATGTGTTAAAATGGAATTAGGCGAGCCTGATGAAAGAGGCAGAAGAAGACCTAAAGAAATTAAGGATAGCAACTTCACTTTACCTGTTGATACGGTAATTATGGCAATCGGTACTTCACCTAATCCCTTAATTAAATCAACAACCAAAGGACTTTCAACAAACGAAAAAGGCTGTATTATTGCAGATGAAAATACAGGTAAAACACAAAAAGAAAAGGTTTATGCAGGCGGCGATGCAGTAACAGGCGCCGCAACGGTAATTCTTGCAATGGGCGCAGGTAAATCTGCCGCTGAAGCCATTGATAAAGAAATTATGGGGTAACTAAAAAGCACCGCTTTTGCGGTGCTTTTTAATCTTCTTTTATCTGAATTATATTACAAGGTGTGTTGGTTTTTTTACAATAATTTATTACTGAAAGTGTACCTTTTGATTTTGTATCCCAAAAAGCTATAACAAGGTCAGCGTAATCTACAATTTGCTTG
>JAZSPY010000025.1:0-16799 GCA_045537705.1 Clostridia bacterium | reverse complement strand
TAAGAATGAATTATTATTCAAATTACTCCCATATTTTACCATTTATCCTAATAAAAGGCAAGAGGAATTAAAGAAAAATACCATAATTTTCCATACTTTCGCACGACATAATTTTTGAATAACAAGAATATTAAAAAAGATTTTAACGAAAAAAGCCATAAAAAGCGAAAAAAACACCTAAAAACGAAAATCAAGCTATTTAAAAATTCACCAAAGTATTTAGTTGATTTTTAATTTAATATACTGTATAATATATAAATATAATAAAATAGCGGTATTATGCTTGTTAAAAGGAGGCATTACATATGAAAAAATATTTCTTTACGTCTGAATCCGTTACAGAAGGGCATCCTGATAAAATCTGCGATCAGATTTCTGATAGCGTGCTTGATGCAATATTAACAGAAGATCCGATGGCACGTGTTGCCTGTGAAGTTTCCTGTACAACGGGTTTAATTGTTGTTATGGGTGAAATTACCACAACAGCACAGATAGATATTCAAAAAATTGCAAGGGAAACCGTTTTGAAAATTGGTTACGACCGTGCAAAATATGGTTTTGATGGTAACACCTGCGGTGTTTTAACAGCATTAGATAAACAGTCACCAGATATTTCAATGGGAGTATCAAGTGCATTGGAACAGAAAAACGGTGAAGAAGATGAAAAATTTTCTACCGGCGCAGGTGATCAGGGCATTATCTTTGGTTTTGCCTGTGATGAAACCAAGGAACTTATGCCGCTTCCAATTTCATTAGCGCATAAACTTTCAAAACAGTTAACAGTTGTTCGCAAAAACGGAACGCTAACATATTTAAGGCCTGATGGTAAAACACAGGTAACCGTTGAATATGAAAACGATATTCCAAAACGTGTAGATGCTATTGTTGTTTCAAGCCAGCACGCACCTGAAATTCAGATGGAACAACTTCGTAAAGATATTATTGAATACGTTGTTAAGCCTATCGTTCCAAGCGAAATGATTGATGAAAACACAAAGTTCTTTATTAACCCTACAGGCAGATTCGTTATTGGCGGACCTCAGGGTGATAGCGGTTTAACAGGCAGAAAGATTATCGTTGATACTTATGGGGGATATTCCCGTCACGGTGGCGGTGCATTTTCAGGTAAAGATCCTACAAAAGTTGATAGAAGCGCTGCATACTTTGCCCGTTATATTGCAAAAAATATTGTTGCATCAGGGGCAGCTAAAAAGTGCGAAGTTCAGCTTGCATATGCTATCGGTGTAGCAAAGCCTGTTTCGGTTTTAGTTGAAACCTTTGGTACAGGTAAAGTTGATGAAGAAAAAATTGCACAAGCGGTTAATGCGCTTTTTGATATGCGTCCTGCAGCAATTATTGAAACACTTGATTTAAGAAAACCCATTTATAAGGCTGTTGCATCATACGGCCATATGGGCAGGGAAGATTTAAATGTAAAGTGGGAACAAGCAGATAGAAAAGAAGATATCAAAAAATATTTAGGTCTTTAATTTTAAAGGAGAATTCAATGGGGCTTTTCGGATTTGGTGATAACACCAAAAGTCAACTTAAGAAGCTTGAAAAAATTGCGGCAAAGATTGAAGCATTGGATAATGAAATGCAAGGTCTTTCCGATGAACAATTAAAGCAAAAAACAGAAGAATTTAAAGAAAGATATCAATCAAACAGAGAAACTCTTGATGATTTATTGCCTGAAGCCTTTGCAGTTATCAGGGAAGCAGCGTGGCGTGTTTTAGGGCAAAAACCGTTCCACGTTCAGCTAATCGGCGGTATCGTTTTGCATCAGGGCAGAATTGCAGAAATGAAAACAGGTGAAGGTAAAACCTTAACTGCAACGCTTCCTGCATATCTTAACGCCATTTCAGGTAAAGGCGTACACATCGTAACAGTTAACGAATACCTTGCAGGCTATCAATCTGAAATGATGAGCAAGCTTTTTAACTTCCTTGGTTTAAGCGTTGGTAACATATACAATATGATGGATCCTGAGGATCGTAAAGATGCATATAACGCAGATATTACCTACGGTACCAATAGTGAATTTGGCTTTGACTATTTAAGGGATAATATGGCGCAATCTAAAAATGATTGTTGCCAAAGGGAACTTAACTTTGCTATTGTTGACGAAGTTGACATTATTTTAATTGATGAAGCAAGAACACCTTTGATTATCTCAGGCGCAGGGCAGGAATCTTCTGCAATGTATATTGTTGCCAATAAAGTAGTTAAAGGCTTTAAGGGTATTGAGGAAAAAGAAAAGGCATCAAAACTTGATCTTCCTGATGAAAGTTATGAAGAAGAACGCTTAAAACACGATTTTACTTTAGATGAAAAGGCAAAGACTGTTGCGTTAACTGAAACAGGTGTAAAAAAGGTTGAAAAAGCACTTAAAATTGAAGATCTTTCCGATCCTAAAAACACCGAACTTGCACACCATATCAATCAGGCTTTAAAGGCAAACTTCCTTTTTAAGCGTGATAGGGATTACGTTATAAGTGATGGTCAGGTAAAAATCGTTGATGAATTTACAGGCCGTATATTAGAAGGCAGAAGATATTCCGAAGGCTTGCACCAGGCAATTGAAGCCAAGGAAAACGTTAAAATTGAACGAGAAGAGCAAACTATCGCAACAATTACGTATCAGAACTTCTTCAGAATGTATAAAAAGCTTTCAGGTATGACCGGTACAGCTAAAACTGAAGAAGAAGAATTTAAAGGCATTTATTCTTTGGACGTTGTTTGCGTTCCTACCAATAAACCCATGATCCGTAAAGATCTTAATGACCGTATTTATTCAGGCATTAAGGAAAAGTTCAACGGCGTTGTTGAAGAAGTTGTTCAAAGGCACCAAACAGGTCAACCTGTGCTTGTTGGTACGGTTTCTGTTGAAGTTTCAGAGTATGTTAGTGCCCTTTTAAGAAAAAGAGGAATAAAACACGAAGTTCTTAATGCTAAGCATCATAAAAAAGAAGCTGAAATCGTTGCCCAGGCAGGTAGGTTTGGTGCAGTAACTATTGCTACCAATATGGCAGGCCGTGGTACAGATATTCTTTTAGGCGGCAACCCTGATTTTATGGCAAGAAAGGACCTTTTAGGTCAGGGCTATGAAGATTATAAAGTTGACCTTGCTACAGGGCATCAGAAAACTGATGACAAAGAAATTCTTGAAATACGTGCAAAATATAAAGAACTTTACAGTAAATATAAAGAACAAACTGATAAGGAACACGAAAAAGTAGTAGAAGCAGGCGGTCTTTGCATTATCGGTACCGAACGCCACGAAAGCAGGCGTATTGATAATCAGTTGCGCGGCCGTTCCGGCAGACAAGGCGATCCTGGTGCAAGCTGTTTCTTTATTTCCTTTGAAGATGATCTTATGCGCATATTTGGTGGGGATAAGATACAAGGTCTTGCACAGCTGGCCCTGGAAGGTAATCTTGCTTTAGAAGCAGGTGTAGTTTCAAAAACCATTGAAAATGCCCAAAAACGTGTTGAAAGTCGAAACTTCACGATCCGTAAAAACGTTTTACAGTATGATGATGTTATGAACACCCAAAGAAACACCATTTATGCACAAAGGAAAAAGGTGCTTGATGGGGCTGACGTAACGGATAACATTACTGAAATGCGTAACAGGGTTATTGAAAGATGCGTTCAGGTATTTACCGCTGATCAGAATCAGGACGAGTGGAATTTAAAGGGTATGACCGAGGAACTTAAACGCCTTTGCATACCTTATGATACTAAAGCAAACGTGTTTAAAAATATGTCTCGCAAGGAAATGGTTGAAAAGGCAAAAGAGCTTGCTGATGAAAAGTACAGAATAAGGGAAGAAGGCTTTAAACACTTTAATTACGATATTAAGGAGCTTGAACGCCTTGCGCTTTTACATTCAGTTGATATACACTGGATGGATCATATTGACCAGATGGATCAGTTAAAGCAAGGCATTGGTCTTCGTTCAATGGCGCAAAGGGATCCGCTTCAGGAATACACCATTGAAAGTTTTGATATGTTTGAAGAGATGAACCGTCTTATTCAAGAAAATGCAGTTCGTATTGTATATAATGCCGAATTTAACATTCAAGTGGTTAATCCTAAAGTAACCAAAGAAGGTACTAGTAATAAAGCACCCCAAAGGCCTAAAAAAGCAGGGGAAGCGCAAGCACAAAAAATCGGCAGGAACGATCCTTGTCCATGCGGCAGCGGTAAAAAATACAAACAATGCTGTGGAAAATAAAACGTAAAGCAATTTTGCTTTTTTAAGGAGATGATAGATTTGATAGAGTTTGATTCATTAAAACAACGCGCGCTTCAGGCTGCTGAAAATATCAAATTGGCAGGTGAATCTCTTTGACCCGGAAGGGATGAAAGAGAGGATTTTAGAATTAAACGAAGAAATGGCTGAGCCTGATTTCTGGAACAATCCGGATAAGGCACAAAAGAAAAACAAGGAACTTTCTGATCTTGAAGCAAAAGTTAAAGAACTTGATTCCTTTAATAAAGCCATTGATGATATCTTTGCAATGATTGAACTAGGCATTGAAATGGAAGATGAAGATACCCAGGAAGAAGTTAAACAGGAGTTGGATGATCTTGAAGTAAAGATTGAAAAACTTCAACTTGAAACTATGCTTACAGGGGAATACGATTCCAACAACGCCATTTTAACACTTCACGCAGGTGCAGGCGGAACTGAAGCACAGGATTGGACTGATATGCTTTTCAGAATGTATCGCAGATACTGTGAAAAATCAGGGTACCAAGTTGAAATTTTAGATTACCTTGCAGGTGATGAAGCAGGAACTAAAAGCGTTACCTTCCGCGCCCAAGGTATGAATGCCTACGGATTTTTAAAGGCAGAAAAAGGCGTGCACCGTCTTGTACGCATTTCACCTTTTGATTCCAACGCAAGAAGGCATACCTCGTTTTCTTCTTTAGAAGTAATGCCTGAAATTGAAGAAGATAATACTATTATTATTCCACCTGAAGATATTGAGGTTGAAACACGCCGTTCAACAGGCGCAGGCGGACAGCACATCAATAAAACTGAATCGGCTATCCGCATTATCCATAAACCAACCGGCATAATCGTACAGTGCCAGCAGGAACGTTCTCAGATACAGAACAGGGAAACTGCTATGAATATGCTTCGTTCAAAGTTAATTGAATTAAGGGAAAGAGAACGTGAAGAAAAAGAACTCGCACTTCGTGGCGATATTAAGAAAATTGAATGGGGTAGCCAGATCCGTTCCTATGTTTTCCACCCTTACAATATGGTAAAAGATCACCGAACAAATGCCGAAACTGCTAATATACAGGCAGTTATGGATGGGGATCTTGATATGTTTATTCGTGCCTTTTTAGGTAAAAGGGATAAAGACTAGATGAAAAATAAAATAACAAAACGCCAGAGAATATGCGGTATTATATTGGGGTTAGGGTTAACTGTTTTAATGTTTTCTCTTTCTATGTCCGCAGTAATATTAAACGGTGATTTCTGGCTTAAACAAAACGATAAGTATAATTATGCCCAAAGTTTCAATTTTGTAAGTAACGATGATTATAACAGTTTGTACCACAATTACATTGAACTTTTAAAAAACAAGCAATCGGCAGATAAGGAGTTTACGGTAACCCTTCAAAGCGACCCTAAGGAATTTGTAAACACCTTTATTGAACTTGAAACAGAGGCAGAAAACAAAAATAAAATTACAAAAAGCGTTTCATTAACTAAAGAGTATCTTGAAACTGTTACACGCCTTAGCCAAACCAAAGGTGAAACCATTAAAGATGCTATGCGTTTTCAGTTTGCTTTTAAGCCTGTAAACGAAGAAAAACCTGTTGAAACCATTTTAAAAGTTTCTGAAGTTTTAGTTTTTGATAGCCAAGATAATAACTACGAATACACCTTAAAAAAGTATTTTTATAACGAACATGGCAACTTTGTTGCAATGGATATTGAAGATCCTGAAAATATTGAATTTAACACTTCTAATTTTTTAGGCGTAGTTATTTTAGGTGAAATAAAAGATAATATAAGCGTTCAGCTTAACGTTTCAACCGAATTAAAGGATTATAATTTAGAATCCGTTTTCACCTATAAGGAAATGCTTACAAACGATCAGGTTGCAAAAAAAGTAGGCTATGAAGCCAATATTGTAACCTTTGAAGAAAGAAATGCCCTTTTTAACGTTGGTACAATTAATATTATACAAAAAACAGCAGCCATTATATTTTGTATTTTAACGGTTGTGCTTGCAGTTTTAACTATTATTAAAGAAAAACGCATTTCCCTTTTAGGTATTGGTTTTTATGCGTTTTTAAGCATTATAGTTTTTACCGTAATTATAAATATAATTGCAGCATTTACACCAAGTGAATGGGGATTTTCTTTGGTGCTTAACCTTGATCCTTTAAGCACAACAGGTACTGTTTTAGGCAAAAACTTTATGGAAGATTTTGCAAAAGGCAGTATACGATATTTTGATTTTACAGTTATTTTTCCCCTTTTTGCATCCTACCTTTTAACTAAATTATCAAAGAAAAATAAGGAAGATCCTAACGAGGATTATTTATACCAATAATATGTATTTTGATATTGCAAAAGAAAATGCAAAAAAGTTAATAAAACAAAAAAGCGCGGTTATTTTAGCTGTTGAAACTTCTTGCGATGAAACAAGCGTAGCGGTTATTAAAGATGGCAGAACGTTATTATCTAACGTTATTTCAACGCAGATTCCCATTCATACGCTTTATGGCGGGGTAGTGCCGGAAATTGCTTCAAGAAACCATACTTTAGCATTAACAAACGTAACTGAAGAAGCACTTAAACAAGCTAATATGACTTTAGATGATATTGATGCTATTGCCGTAACTCAAGGCCCCGGTCTTATCGGCGCCCTTTTAACAGGCGTTAATTATGCAAAAGCCCTTGCCTTTAGTAAAAAGAAAGTTTTAATCGGTGTCCACCATATTCAAGGGCATATATGCGCTAACTTTTTAGAACACGCTGATCTTGAACCGCCTTTTATAGCACTGGCGGTTTCAGGTGGACATTCCCACATTTTAAAAGTAAGTGATTACTGCGATTTTGCACTTTTAGGCGCAACACGGGATGATGCGGTAGGGGAAGCCTTTGATAAAGTTGCAAGGGTACTTGGATTAGGGTACCCCGGGGGCGTAAAGATTGATGCTTTAGCCAAAGAAGGTAATCCTGATGCGTATAATTTTACTACCCATTTGGAAAAGGAAGATAATTACGATTTTTCTTTTTCAGGTGTAAAAACCGCAGTAGTGAATCTTGTTCATAATATGGAACAAAAAGGGCAGGAAATTCCTAAAAGCGATATTGCCGCAAGCTTCCAAAAAAGCGTTGTCAGAATGTTAATTGAAAAGGCAATAAAAGCCGCAAAGGATACAGGATACAATAAAATAGTTCTTGCAGGGGGCGTTGCTTCAAACTCTCGCCTAAGGCAAGAAATTAAGCGAATGTGCCAGGAAAATAATATTTTGTTATACTATCCAAGCCCTGTGTTTTGTACAGATAACGGGGCGATGATAGGTTCTGCAGCATTTTATACATTGATGCAGGGCAAAATATCAGATATAGATTTAAACGCCTTTGCAACCGGCGGATTAGACGAATTTTACAGAAAGTGAGATAAAAAATATGAAAAAACCCTATTATATTTCAACACCCATATATTATCCAAGTGATAATCTTCATATCGGCCACAGCTATTGTTCAGTTGCGGCAGATACTATTGCCCGTTTTAAGCGTATGCAGGGTTATGACGTATATTTTTTAACAGGTACCGATGAACACGGCCAGAAAATTGAACGTAAGGCAAAAGAAGCAGGCAAAACTCCACAGCAGTACGTTGATCATATTGTTGCAGGCGTAAAAAAACTTTGGGAGCTTATGGACGTTCAGTACGATGGTTTTATTCGTACAACTGATGATTACCACGTTGAAGCGGTACAAAAGATCTTTAAAAAGCTTTACGATCAAGGGGATATTTATAAATCAGAATACGAAGGCTGGTATTGTACACCTTGCGAAAGTTTCTTTACTGAAACTCAGCTTAAAGATGGCAAATGCCCTGATTGTGGCAGAGAAGTAGAAAAAACAAGGGAAGAAAGTTATTTCTTTAAACTTTCAAAGTATCAGGATAGATTGATTGAATACATTGAAAGCCACCCTGATTTTATTCAGCCACCAAGCCGCGCAAAAGAAATGATTAACAATTTCTTAAAACCGGGGTTAGAGGATCTTTGTGTTTCAAGAACAAGCATTAAATGGGGTATTCCCGTTACTTTTGATGAAAAACACGTAGTTTACGTTTGGATTGATGCCCTTTCAAACTATATTACAAAACTTGGCTATACTACCGATAATCACGAACTGATGGATAGATATTGGCCTTGCGATGTGCACCTTGTAGGTAAGGAAATTATCCGTTTCCATACTATCATATGGCCTGCAATGCTTATGGCACTTGATTTACCCCTTCCCAAGCAGGTGTTTGGCCACGGCTGGCTTGTGTTTGGCGGCGAAAAAATGAGCAAATCAAGGGGTAACGTTGTTGATCCCGTTATCCTTTGCAATAAATATGGCGTTGATTCTATCCGCTATTTCTTGATGCGAGAAATGCCCTTTGGCGCAGACGGTAACTTTACTAACGAAGCCCTCTTTGGCAGAATCAATTCCGATTTAGCCAATGATTTAGGTAATCTTGTTTCAAGAACCTGTGCTATGATTGAAAAGTACTTTGGCGGCGTATTGCCTGAACCAAAGGTAAACGCAGATCCTGATAACGAACTTATTTCATTGGCTGAAAACACCTATAACGAATTCAGTAAAAAAATGGATGAATTACAGCTTTCTGCAGCATTGGTTGAAATCTGGAAATTAGTTTCCCGCTGTAATAAATATATTGATGAAACTATGCCCTGGACTTTAGCAAAGGATGAAAGCAAAAAGGATCGCCTTGGCACAGTAATGTATAACTTAGCAGAATGTGTTCGTATTATCAGCGTATTGATTGCCCCTGTTATGACTAAGTCTCCTGCAAAAATTCAAAAAGCACTTGGTGTTGATGAATCCCTTACAACCTTTGATTCCGTTCAGAAGTTTGGGCAAATTAAAGCAGGCAGTGTAATTACAAAACCTGAAGTTCTTTTCCCAAGAATTGATATTGAAGCTGAATTTAAGGCTCAGGAAGAAGAAAAAAAGGCTAAAGAAGAAGCTGAAAGAATTAAAAAAGAACAAGAAGAACAAGCTAAAAAGGAAGAAAAACTTATTACCATTGACCAGTTTGCAAGCGTTAAACTTGTTTCAGCAAAAGTATTAACTGCTAAAAAGTTAGAAAACTCAGATAAACTTTTAGTTATGACTCTTTTTGATGGCGAAAGAGAAAGAACCGTTGTTTCAGGTATTGCAAAACATTATTCACCTGAAGAAATGGTTGGTAAAACCGTAACGTTGGTTGCAAACCTTAAGCCTGCAAAACTTCGTGGCGTTATCTCAGAAGGTATGATTCTTTGTGCAGAAAACGAAAAAGGCGAGCTTTCATTAGTAGCCCCTGAAAAACCTTTTGATGCAGGATGTGAAATAAGATAATGCAGTTTATTGACGTGCATTGCCACTACGAAGATGATCGTTTTAATGAAGATAGGGATGAAGTTATTTCATCCCTTCCTTTAAAAAACGTGCTTTATGCTATATCAGCAGGCTGTAGTGCCCGAGAGAGTATAACAACTAAAGAAATTTCCGAAAAATACGAACATATGTATTTTTGCGCAGGTGTGCATCCTTGTAATGCGGATAAGTTTTCTGAAAATGAAATCAACATTTTAAAGGATTTATGGCAACATAAAAAATGCGTTGCCATAGGGGAAGCAGGGCTTGATTATTATTGGGCAGAAAACCCTGAAAAAAACGTGCAAAAAGAAACGTTTATTAAGCAAATTCACTTTGCAAAGGAGTATGATTTGCCTATTGTAATTCACACCCGCGAAGCAATAGGGGATATGCTTGAAATTATAAAAGGCGAAAAGGTACATAACGGTTTAATGCATTGTTTTTTTGAAAGCAACGAAAGCGCAAAAGTGTGCTTGGATCAAGGCTTGTATTTTTCCTTTGGTGGCGTTTGTACCTTTAAAAATTCTGTCCGCGCGCAAGAAAATTTAAAGTACATTCCCAAGGATAGAATTCTTTTAGAAACCGATAGCCCATACTTAGCGCCTGTGCCAAACCGTTCAAAACGAAACGATTCATCAAACATAATTTATATCATTGAACATATCGCTATGCTGTGGAATATGACACCACAGGAAGTTGCTGAAATCACAACCGAAAATGCAAAAAGACTTTTTACAAAGTTAAAATAAAATGCGACCTGCTTTTGCAGGTCTTTTTTATCCTTAAATCCAACATTTTTTTAGTAAAACAAACAACAAACAACCCAAACAAACACAATACAAAAAGGTAAAAAGAAAATTAAGGAAAATTAGCGTTTTTTATAAAAAAGTTCGTGCATTTATAATAATAATGTGTTATAATGATATCGTATGTAAATATGCCTCTTTTAAGGGGCGTAAAGTTATATTAAATCTTATTAGGAGGACTCAAAAATGGCTTTAACAAAGGAACAAAAGCAGGCTGCCTTTGATGAACTTGCAAAGTTTATTGAAGAAGTAAAAGACGATCAGGGCAAAATGATGCCTATTATGCAGCAGGCACAAAAGCTTTTAGGCTGCGTTTCACTTGAAGTTCAGGAATTTATTTCTAAGAAAACAGGCGTTTCTGTTGCAGAACTTTACGGTATTGCAACTTTCTATGCACAGTTTACACTTGAACCAAAGGGCGATTACGTTGTAGCTGTATGCCAGGGTACTGCATGCTATGTTAAGGGCGCTGCCGCAATTTTAGATGAGGTTAAGGATTACCTTAAAATTGACGCAGGTCAAACAACGCCTGATGGTAAATTCTCAATTCAGGATACACGCTGCCTTGGATGCTGCGGTCTTGCACCTGTTATGACTATAAATGAAGATGTTTACGGTAAACTTCTTCCAAGTCAAGTTAAGGATATTTTAGCAAAATACTAATTTAAGGAATTAAAAATATGAAGATCAGTACAATAAAAGAGCTTATAGATGCCGAAGTTTTATGTTCAGAAGATTCTTTAGGTCGGCACGTATATTCTGCTTGCGGTTGTGATCTGATGAGTGACGTGCTTGCATACGTAAAGGATCAGGCAGTACTTTTAACAGGGCTTGTAAACCCACAGGTTATCAGAACTGCCATTATGATGGATATGGTTTGCGTTGTATTTGTTCGTTCAAAGGAACCAACTGAAGAAATGATTGCCCTTGCAAAAGAAAGCGGCATTGTTATTTTAAAAACAGATAAACGCCTTTACGAAGCCTGCGGAATTTTATATTCCAACGGTTTAACAAGCAATAAGGTGAAACAATGAGTGAACCTTTAGTTTTTAATTTTGATGTTGACGGTAACGATTTTACTTCAGCCGGTCAGGCATCAGTACAGATTAAAAAGAATCTTCGTCAATTAGGTCTTAACCCCGAAACCATACGCCGTGTTTCAATCGCAATGTATGAAGGCGAAATCAATATGGTTATCCATGCCGGTGGTGGCAAAGCGCAGGTTCAGGTTGATGAAACTGCGGTTACCATTATTTTAGAAGATAAGGGCCCCGGCATCAAAAATATTGAACAGGCTATGCAGGAAGGCTATTCAACAGCCCCTGATGCCATTCGTTCATTAGGCTTTGGTGCAGGTATGGGATTACCTAATATGAAAAGATATTCTGATGAAATGAATATTTCCTCAGAAGTAGGCGTAGGCACAACTATCACAATGAAGGTATATTTACAGTAGGTGAAGGTATAAATGAAATTATATGAACACTCTGTACAACTTGATATAGATAAGTGCAAAGGCTGTACTACGTGCATAAAGCATTGTCCAACAGAAGCTATCCGCATTAAAGAAGGCCATGCAGTTATTAAAGACGCAAGATGCATTGACTGTGGTGAATGTATCCGCGTTTGTCCGCATAATGCAAAAAAAGCAGTATGCTCAAGTTTAAAGGATATGGATAGGTTTAAGTGGAAAATTGCTTTGCCTGCCCCAAGCCTTTACGGTCAGTTTGATAATTTGGATGACGTTGATTACGTTCTTAACGGATTAAAAAAACTTGGCTTTGATCAGGTGTTTGAAGTTTCAAAAGCCGCTGAACTTGTTTCGGCATATACCAGAATGTATTTAAAAACCGATGGTGTTAAAAAACCTGTAATAAGCTCTGCCTGCCCTGCAGTAGTAAGGCTTATCGGTTTAAGGTTTCCTTCTTTAAACGAAAATATCATACATATGCTTCCGCCAATGGAAGTTGCTGCAAAGTTAGCAAAAAAGGAAGCAAAAGAAAAAAATCCTCAGTTAAAGGATGAAGAAATAGGCGTTTGCTTTATTTCCCCTTGCCCTGCAAAAGCAAGTTACGTTAAAAACGGTTTTGCAAGCTATTTAAGCCAGGTTGACGTTGTTATTTCCATCAGTGATATTTACTTTCAGTTAATAAGCACAATGAAGATGGATGATAATATGGAAACCTTATCAGAATCTGGTATGCTTGGCATCGGATGGGCTTCTTCAGGGGGCGAAGCAACTGCAATCTTTAATGAAGATTATTTGGCAGTTGATGGTATTGATAACGTAAACCGAGTGTTAGATCAGATTGAAAACGGTAACGTTCCACCGTTGGAGTTTATTGAACTTAACGCTTGTATCGGTGGATGCGTAGGCGGTGTTTTAACTATACAAAACCCCTTCGTAGCAAAAGCAAGAATGCAAACGTTGCGCAGATATCTGCCTGTTTCACAAAACTTTATTGATAGTAAAAAAGGTTATATACCTGAGGATTATTTATTTAACGATCTTCCTGAATATCGGCCGATATCCCGTTTAAGCAGTTCAATGGCTGAAAGTATGCGGATGATGGCAGATATACAAAAATTCAAAGAAACACTTCCCGGTATTGATTGCGGTTCCTGTGGTGCACCCACTTGCCGCGCCTTTGCTGAGGATGTTATTAAAAAAACTGCCTGCCCTGAAGATTGTTTGATTAAAAAAAGCTGGGCGCAAAAGGCTGAAAAAGGTAATAAAAATGACTGTTAAACAGTTAGCATTGCATCAAGGCTTTACTACTGTTAGCTTGCCAGATCCTGATAGAGAGATCAAAAACGTTTATATTGGCGATCTTTTAAGCTGGGTTATGGGTAAAGCACAGGAAGATGATGCGTGGATAACGATAATGTCCAACATAAACGTGGTGGCAGTTGCATCATTAGCGGATACTGCGTGTGTTATTTTAGCAGAAAACGTTATTTTAGATGATGCTACTATTAAAGCGGCTGAGGAAAAGGGAATCAATATTATTTCTTCGCCTCAAAGCGCATACCAAATAGCAAAATTCTTATCAACGGTTATATGATGAATAAGTATTTTTACGATTTGCATATACACTCCTGCCTTTCACCTTGCGGTGATGATGATAACACACCTAATAATATTTTAGGAATGGCTTTGCTTTCCGGGCTTAATATTGTGGCACTTACTGACCATAATACCTGTAAAAACTGTCCTGCATTTTTTGATGCGGCTAAAAAGCACGGTATTATTGCTGTTGCAGGAATGGAACTTACCACAAGCGAAGATATTCATGCAGTATGTCTTTTTGATTCTTTAGAAGCCGCCATGGAATTTGACCGAGAGGTTGATAAAAAAAGAATAAAAATCAAAAACGATATTAAAGTATTTGGCAACCAATACATAATGGATGGCGAAGATAATATTATCGGCCAGGAAGAATATTTTCTTCCTATTGCCACAAATATTTCGCTTGAAGATGTGCCAAATATGGTAAAAGCCTTTAACGGTGTATCGTATCCTGCGCATATTGACAGGCAATCAAACGGAATTATAAGCGTGTTAGGTACTTTCCCCGAAACACCAACGTTTTCTTGTTTTGAACTTAAAGATATCAATAATGTGCAAGAATATATAAATAAATTTAATCTTTCTGATAAGCGTTACATTATAAGTAGCGATGCCCATTATCTTACGGATATAAGGGATAAAGAAGCCTTTATTATGTTAAATGATGAGCCCTATTCAAGCGCATTAGTCAGAAAAAGGCTTATTGAGTGGCTTAAAGGAGAATAAAGGATTGAAAGAACTTTCACTTAATATTTTAGATATTACCGAAAATTCCGTAAAAGCAAAAGCCACCTTAACAGAAATTACTGTTTTAGAAAAAGATAACACGTTAACTTTAACAATCAAAGATGATGGAACGGGTATGCCTGAAGAAATATTAAAAGGCGTAACGGATCCCTTTTACACAACCCGTACCACACGTAAAGTTGGGTTAGGTTTACCGTTATTAAAAATGGCGGCAGAACAAACTGGTGGAAATATTACAATAGAATCTTCACAAGGTGAAATTCACGGCACAACCGTTAACGCTTTGTTTTATACGGATCATATTGATTGCACCCCGTTAGGTGACGTTATTTCTACAATAGTAACCTTAATTCAGGGCCACCCTGAAACAGATTTTCTTTTTAAACATATAAAAGAAGAACAAGAAGTGAAACTTGATACAAGGGAACTTCGCCAGGTGTTAGGTGATGTTCCGTTAAACGAGTATGAAGTTATAAAATGGATTAGTGAATACCTGCGTGAGCAGTATGAAAATTTTAATTAAGTATTATTTATAATGCATAAGAAAGGGAGAACAAAATGAAATCATTAGCTGAACTGCAAGCAATTAAGGACAGAATGAAGGACAAGGTAGTTCTTCGCGAAGGCACAAACAGTGTGCGTGTTGTTGTAGGTATGGCAACCTGTGGTATCGCCGCAGGCGCAAGACCCGTACTTAACACTTTTGTTGAAGAAGTTAACAACAAAGGATTGGCTGAAAATGTAGCCGTTTCACAAACAGGTTGCATCGGTATCTGCCAGTTTGAGCCTGTTGTTGAAATTTTTGAAGCAGGCAAAGAAAAAGTTACTTATGTAAAAATGACCTCTGAAAAAGCAAAAGAGGTTGTTGAAAAGCACCTTAAAGGCAGCAAGGTTATTCAGGAATATACCATTGCGGCTAATCAGTGATAAAATCGGAGGTTAAATAAAATGATTCGTTCACATGTACTTATCTGTGGCGGTACCGGTTGTACTTCTTCAGGAAGCGTTAAGATTCAACAGGCTTTTGAAGAAAACCTTGCTGCCAACGGTATCTTAGAAGAAGTTAAGATCGTTCAAACAGGTTGTTTTGGTCTTTGTGCTTTAGGTCCTGTTGTTATCATCTATCCTGAAGGTACCTTCTATTCTCAGGTAACACCTGAAGACGTTAAGGAAATCGTTGAAGAACACCTTCTTAAAGGTAGAGTTGTTGAACGCCTTGTTTACGCTGAAACAGGCGAAGAAAATGTTGACGTTAAGGAAGTTTCACTTAACGATACAGCATTCTATAAAACCCAGAAGAGAATCGTTCTTCGTAACTGCGGCGTTATTGACCCTGAAAATATTGAAGAATACATCGCAATGGATGGTTATGCTGCATTAGGTAAAGTTTTAACCGAAATGAAGCCCGAAGAAGTTATTCAGGTTATTTCAGATTCAGGTCTTCGCGGTCGTGGTGGCGGTGGTTTCCCCACAGGCAGAAAGTGGGCACTTTGCGCACCTAACAAGGCAGACCAGAAGTACGTTGTTTGTAATGCTGACGAAGGTGACCCAGGTGCATTCATGGACCGTTCAGTTCTTGAAGGCGATCCTCACTGCTTAATTGAAGCAATGGCTATCGCAGGTTATGCAATCGGCGCAACAGTTGGTTACGTTTACGTTCGTGCTGAATATCCTATCGCTGTTAAACGCTTACAGATCGCTATTGATCAGGCTAAGGAATACGGATTATTAGGTAAAAATATCTTTGGTTCAGGCTTTGATTTTGATCTTTCAATCCGTCTTGGTGCAGGCGCATTCGTTTGCGGTGAAGAAACAGCACTTATGACAAGTATTGAAGGTAAACGTGGTGAACCTAAACCTCGTCCTCCATATCCTGCAGTTAAGGGTCTTTACGGTAAGCCCACTGTTGAAAACAACGTTGAAACTTTTGCAAACGTTCCACAGATTATCTTAAACGGTGCAGATTGGTTCAAATCAATGGGTACTGAAAAATCAACAGGTACCAAGATCTTCGCATTAGGCGGTAAGATTGCACACACAGGTCTTGTTGAAATCCCCATGGGTACAACTCTCCGTGACGTTATCTACGAAATCGGCGGGGGTATCCCCAACGGCAAGAAGTTCAAGGCAGCTCAGACCGGTGGTCCTTCCGGCGGATGTCTCCCTGCAGAACTTATCGACACTCCCATCGACTTCGACACACTCGTTAAGGCTGGTTCCATGATGGGTTCCGGTGGTCTCATCATCATGGACGAAGATACATGTATGGTTGACATCGCTAAGTTCTTCCTCGAATTCACTGTAGACGAATCCTGCGGTAAGTGCTCTCCCTGCCGTATCGGTACCGTAAGACTTCTTGAAATCCTCAATAAGATCACTGACGGCAACGGCGAAATGGAAGACCTTGACAAGCTCGAAGAACTTGCAAACTACATAAAGTCTGCGTCTCTCTGCGCTCTCGGTCAGACTGCACCCAACCCGATTCTCTCCACTCTCAGATTCTTCCGCGATGAATATATCGCTCACATTG
>JAZSPY010000087.1:0-6621 GCA_045537705.1 Clostridia bacterium | reverse complement strand
GATATACCATTAAAACGGTAGGGGAACATTTAAAATAATAATTGCAATAATTCTGTACATAATATATAATATATTATATATAAATACTAGGAGAATTTGCGTATTATGAAGGTTATTAAACTTAATAACGGTGTTCGCGTTGCCATGGAAAACTTACCCCATTTAAGATCAGTTTCAATAGGATTCTGGGTAGGCGCAGGCTGCTTTGCAGAAAATGAAACCAACTCAGGTATTTCACATTTTATTGAGCATATGCTTTTTAAAGGAACCAACAAACGTTCTTCAATGGATATTGCAAATTGCATTGATGCTTTAGGCGGTCAGTTAAACGCTTTTACTTCAAAAGAATGCACTTGTTATTACGTTAATATCCTTAATGAACATTATGGGGTAGCTATTGACCTTTTATGCGATATGATTCTTAATTCTAAATTAGATGAACAAGATATCAAAAGGGAAAAAGGTGTTGTTTTAGAAGAAATTTCTATGGTTGAAGATACTCCTGATGACCTTGCTCACGAAAACCTTGCAAAAGCCTTTTACGGTAATCATACTTTAGGCAAAACTATTTTAGGTACTAAAGAAACCGTAAATAACATTACAAGTGCACATATGCGCACGTATATGAATGAAACCTACACTCCTGAAAACATCGTAGTTTCCGTTGCAGGCAGTTTTCAGGAGCAGGCTATCATAGATATGTTAAACGAAAAACTTGCGCCATACCTTAAAGGCAATAATAAGCCTGAAAAAGCCCCTGAATTACCTGAACCCAAGGGGGATATTATCTTAGTAAATAAGGATATAGAACAAGTTAACTTATGCCTTGGTTTGCCGGGCGTAAAACAAACAAGCGATCAGTATTTTGCGCAAAGCATAATAGCAAACGTGTTTGGCGGGGGAATGTCCTCAAGATTATTCCAGCGTGTCCGCGAACAAAACGGAATGACGTATTCAATATATTCATACCTTGCAACAAGCGTAAACAGTGGTATGCTTACAATTTATGCAGGAATGAATCCGGTACAGGCAAACACAGTATTTGATTTAATTATTGATGAAATAAATCAATTGAAGTTAAACGGTATAACCGAAAAGGAGTTTATTGAAGGCAAGGAGCAATTAAAAGGCAGTTTTGTTCTTGGCTTAGAAAGTGGACAGGCACGTATGAACCGCAACGGAAAAGTTCTGCTTTTAAACGATAAAGTGTTAACCGTTGATGAAGTTATTTCAAGCATAAATAACATTACCATGGAAGATATAAATAAAAACGTTAGTTTAATGTTTGATCTAACCAAGATAAGCGCTTCATTAGTAGGAAAAGTTCAAAAAGAGGACAAGCTTTACAGTTCAATATTAAGTTTAAAATAATCCTTTATTTATTAAACTTTTTATGTTATAATATATTATTATATAAAAAATAACAAAAAATGAAAGGTTGCGCGTTTTATAAATGGCAAAAACAAAAAAGAAAACAAAAAAGAAAGTACAAAATCAAATAAAAGGCCTGAATGAAGTTTTGGGTGTTTTAATTGCCCTTGTAGGTGTTCTTATTTTAATTTCATTACTTGCGAACTCTCAAAGCGTGATAAAAACATATACTGATGGAATATTAAAAGGAGTCTTTGGCGTTGGCGCATATGCGATTCCCATTGTTATTATCGGTATAGGCGTTATGGTTATTATGTTAAAAAAACCTAAATTTGATAGCCTTAAGTTGATTATGACAGCTTTAATGGTGTTATCAGGTATAGGTTTGATACATATGTGCTTTTCCTGGTTTGCGCCTGTTGGTACAAGTGCAACGGCAGATACTTTTAAAAGTGCGTTAAATGAAGCCTACGAAATGGGCATTCAAAATATCGGTTTAGGCGCTTTTGCTGCGCTGTACGTTTATGGCGTAACGGCATTTGCAACAGATATCGGTGCAGTATTCATTTTCTTTGCTTTAATCGTTATCTGTCTTATCGTATTATTTAACCTTTCTTTAAAGGATGCAGGCGAAAAGGTTTCTAAAAGCGTAAAAGATACAGGCGAACGTATTCAAAAAGGCTTTAGAAACATTATCGTACACCACGAAAAGAAAGAAAAAAACTACGATTACGATATAATTGACGTTGAAGATATCGGTGTTGAAGATCTTGAAATTCCTGAAATTAACGATGAAGATAACGTTAAACCGGTAAAAGAAAGAAAACGTAAAAAGCCAACGGTTAAGGAATATGATGACTTTGGCGTTGAACTTTCTGATGATGAAGAAATTACTATAAAGGATGCAGAAGCACAGGTGCTTGATCAGGCATTTGATATGTACGAAGCACCGCCAACAAAACTTCTTAATCTTCCGCCTGCTTCAAAGCGTTCCAGCCACGATCATTCCGAAAAAATTAAAATGATGGAATCCACCTTAGAAAGTTTTGGTATTAAAGCATGGGTTGAAAACATTACTATCGGCCCTGCAATTACAAGGTACGAACTTTCTATTGAAAGGGGAACAAGGGTAAATAAGATTCTTAACCTTGCTGATGATATTGCTCTTTCTATGGCAGCAACAAACGTTCGTATTGAAGCACCAATTCCGGGTAAATCGGCAATCGGTATTGAAATTCCCAACGATTCCGTTTCAATGGTAACGTTAAGGGAAGTTTTAGAAAGCGATACGTTTAAAGATCATAAATCACCTGTTTCAGTTGGTTTAGGTAAAGATATTACAGGTGCAACCATTGTTGCCGACCTTGCAAAAATGCCTCACCTTTTAATCGCAGGCCAAACAGGTGCAGGTAAAAGTGTGTGCATAAACTCAATTATTACTTCGCTTTTATTTAAGTCATCACCTAAGGACGTTAAACTTATTTTAATTGATCCTAAAATGGTTGAATTAAACGTTTATAACGGAATACCGCATCTTATGACTCCTGTTGTAACCGATCCTAAAAAAGCGGCAGGTGCGTTGCAGTTCGTTGTTCGTGAAATGGAAAAGCGTTACGAAACCTTTGCAAAGCGTAAGGTAAAAGATATTTACAGATATAACGAAGTTGCTGAAGCCGCCGGGGAAGAAAGAATGCCCCGCATCGTTGTTATTGTTGACGAACTTAACGATTTGATGCTTGTTGCCCGTGGTGAAGTTGAAGATAGCGTTATGCGAATTGCACAGCTTGCCCGCGCTGCAGGTATATATCTTATTCTTGCAACACAGCGTCCAAGCGTAAACGTTATTACAGGCGTTATCAAAGCAAACATTCCTTCACGTATTGCATTTGCGGTTGCTTCAGGTGTGGATTCAAAAACCATTCTTGATTCAACAGGTGCCGAAAAACTTGTTGGTAAAGGCGATATGCTTTTGCACATTTCAGGCGATAATAAAGCAACCAGAGTTCAGGGTGCCTTTGTTGGCGAACAGGAAATTGAAAAGGTTGTTGAATTTATTAAAGCCAAAAATGCAACCGCCCAGTATATTGGGGAAGAACAACTTGTTATGCGCGAACTTAAGCCTAACCATGGTGGCAGCGGTGATAATCCTAACGATTACGATGCTTCTGATGATGAAGATGAACTTTTCCCTGCAGCAGTTGAATATGCCATTGAATGTGGTAATATTTCAATTTCAGCACTTCAAAGAAGATTTAAAGTAGGCTATGCCCGTGCAGGCAGGCTTATTGATTCTATGGAATTAAGGGGCGTTGTTGAAGCACAGCAAGGCGCTAAAGCCCGTAAAGTGTTAATGACAAGGGAACAGTTCTGGTCAAGCTACGATGAAAGATTGGATTAAAATATGTTAGTTTCAATAATCTCATTAGGGTGTAATAAAAACCTTGTGGATTCAGAAGTTATGGCAGGCTATTTAAAACAGGCAGGGTACGAATTAACTGAAACTCCTGAAAAGGCAGAAGTTATAATCGTAAACACCTGCGGTTTTATTGAAGATGCTAAGGTTGAAGCCATTGATACTATTTTTGAAATGGCTGAACTTAAAAAGCAAAAATTACAAGCATTACTTGTTTCAGGGTGCCTTACTCAAAGGTATCCTGAAGCTGTTTTAGAAATGCCAGAAGTTGATGGTATTTTAGGCACTTATGCCTATAAAGATATTGATAAAGCCATAAAGGAAGCGCTAAATAAAAACAAGCCTTCATTTACATACGGCAATCCCGAATATCTTGATAACACCCCCAAAAGACAGGTCAGCACACAATACTACGCTTATTTAAAAATCGCAGAAGGCTGTGATAATAAGTGTGCATACTGTGCTATACCTTCAATTCGTGGCCCCTATGTTTCAAGGGATATGGATAGTTTAATAAAAGAAGCCGAACAATTAAAACAGCAAGGCTTTAAAGAAATCATCTTAACAGCCCAGGATACCACAAGATACGGTTTAGATAAAGGTGAAAATCAGTTTGCTTCTCTTTTAGATAAGATTGCAGATATTGGCTTTGATTGGGTAAGGATTTTATATGCATATCCTTCTACCTTAACAAAAGCAGTTATTGAAGTTATGGAAAAGCATCCCAATATCTGTAAGTACATAGATATGCCTATTCAACACACGGAAAATAAAATGCTTTCTTTAATGAACAGGCATTACACAAAAGAAGATATGATAAATGTTATTAAAAGAATACGTTCATCTTCTTATGATTGGGCATTAAGAACAACCTTAATGTGTGGCTTCCCTGGTGAAACCGACAAAGAATTTAAGGGGATGTTACGGTTTATAAAGGATTATAAGTTTGATAATTTAGGTGTTTTTCCTTTTTCTTTGGAAGAAGGTACGCCTGCTGAAACTTTACCTAATAAATGCAGAAAATCAACAGCTGAAAAACGTGCAGATTCCGTTATGCTTAAGCAGGGCGAAATTGCCCATCAGTTTAACCAAAGAAGAGTTAATAAAACATATAAAACTCTTACAGAAGGATTTGATAAAGAACAAAATATGTTCTTTGGTAGAACCGAGTTTCTTGCCCCTGAAATTGATGGCAGAGTATATTTTAGCGGCAAAAACGTAAAAATAGGCGAATTTTACGATGTGCTGATTGAAGAAGCCTTTGGCTACGATTTCTTTGGGAGGGTATTATGAACGTACCGAATAAACTTACCGTATTACGAATAATTCTTACACCGGTAATGGTGTTACTATTCTATTTTAACTTATATATTCCTGCGGCAACGATATTTTTGCTTGCGTCTTTTACAGATATGCTTGATGGTAAAATAGCAAGAAAAAATAACCTTGTAACGACATTTGGTAAATTTGTTGATCCTTTGGCAGATAAACTTATAAATATTGCCGCAATTATTATTCTTTCAGGCAAAATTTGCGAAGGAAATGAAAAGTGGTACGGTATATTTGCTATTATTACAACGGTGATCATCGTTTCAAGGGAAATTATCATAACTTCATTAAGAGCATTAGCCGCAAATGAAGGTGTTGTTATTGCTGCAGATAAATTAGGCAAGTTAAAGACCGTTTTACAGGACATTGCAATTGTTACAATGTTTGTAGATGAAGCAAAGATCATTGATAACATACCTTTTGTAAACGAACTTATACACTGGATGGCAGTAGTGCTTTTAATTGGGGCACTTACATTAACCATTATTTCAGGCGTAAACTACTTTACGGTCAATAAAGAAATTATGGAAAAAATCACAAAAGATATATGAAAAAGTTATTTGATTATTTGATTGAAAATAATATAACCGTTGCAACGGCTGAATCCTGTACAGGTGGCAACATTTCAAAAGAATTTGTTGAATACCCGGGCATTTCACAAGTGTTTTTAGGTGGTTTATGCACTTATCATAACTCAGTTAAAATGAACGTTTTAGGTGTAAAGGAATCAACGTTAAAAGAATTTGGCGCAGTAAGTGAAGAATGTGCTAAAGAAATGCTTCTTGGGGCAAAAAACGTTACAGGCGCTATGGCTACGGTTTGCACAACAGGTATTGCAGGGCCCGGTGGGGCAACAAAGGATAAACCTGTTGGATTAGTGTTTGTAGGCGCTTCTTTTAAAGATAAAACGGTAGTTGAAAAACATATTTTTAAAGGCGACCGCAAACAAGTTATTGAACAAGCAAAGCAGCGCGCTTTAGAACTGCTTTTTGAAATAATAGGAGGATAAAATTATGGCAGATACAATTGAAACCAATATTTTAGAAGAAAAACAAAAGGCTTTAAAAACTGCACTTCAGGGTATTGAAAAGCAGTTTGGCAAAGGCTCAATTATGCGCCTTGGCGAAGCAGGGGATAAAATTAACGTTCAGGTAATTCCCACAGGCTTTATTCAGATAGATTCAGCACTTGGTGCAGGTGGAATACCAAGAGGAAGAATCACCGAAATCTATGGTCCTGAATCTTCAGGTAAAACAACACTTACCCTTCATATAATTGCTCAAGCACAAAAGAACGGTGGTGTTGCAGCATTTATTGATGCTGAACATGCCCTTGATCCCCAATATGCAAAAGCATTAGGCGTTGATATTGATAATCTTTATGTTTCACAGCCTGATACAGGTGAACAAGCCCTTGATATCTGTGAAGCACTTGCACGTTCAAATGCAATTGATTTAATTGTTATTGACTCTGTTGCAGCACTTACCCCTAAAGCAGAAATTGAAGGG
>JAZSPY010000116.1:0-17268 GCA_045537705.1 Clostridia bacterium | reverse complement strand
AAGGAAGTTATTTCAAAATATTTACATATAAAAATAGGTTTGGTATAATAAAAAAGGATCAAAGGGGGGCATAAAATATGGATATTATTAAAAATTTTGATCAGCTTTCAGAATGTGTGTTTGGCGAAGGTGATGCAACGTTAATTAAAGAAAACGATTATATCAGGGTAACTGATAGAAAAGAAAATTATTCTTCCTTAGCGTTGCACGCAAATAAACTTTTAGGTTCTAAAAAAGCCTATAAAACTGTGTGGCAGATTAAGTTGCCTGAAGGTGCCCCTGAAACAAGAATAAAAGCATATCACAAAATTATATTTAACAGTCTTGATTTAATTGAAACTGCTTATGCATATTCAGATGATATTTTTTTAACCGATAAGGAATGGGTTGAAGCCACACTTTCCACCACCGTGCCTTGTGAAGATGATCTGATTGATTTTATTTCATACTTTTATCAGCTTGGCGGTACAAAGTGCGATATTTTAGTTAGAAAATTTGATGTTGAAGAAACCGAGCCTGAAAAGTTAGATGAAAGAGAACGTAATATTGCGCCTATTACAAAACAAAAAAAGCGTCTTGTTGGTACAATAAGGTGGGATGCCTTTACAAAATCCACCCCTGATGGTGCTACCCCCGCTTCACAGGTTGCAAGGGTGCTTTCCTATAAAGAATATCATAACCAGGCACCTTTTTTTTCGTGTGTTGATGGTGAAAAGGTTTCGTTTCCTGAATACACCCAGGAGATTTGGGAGCAGGAAGCCGATTACGCTATTAAAGGCGGTTTAGATTACTTTGCGTATATTTGGTATGACTTCGGTGGGGAAATGAGTATTCCACGCTTAATGCACCTTAAAAGCCCCAAAAAAGATAAAATTAAAATGTGCGGTATCCTTGATCGTATCCGCAATAAAGCCACGATGGATGATCTCTTTAATGCTATGAAGGATTCTTGTTATCTTCGCCTTGATATGCGCCCGGTGCTTTTCCTTTATGCTTTTGATAGATGGTCTACGGCGGAAGTCAATAAGGTAACCCTTTTAGCAAAAGAAGCAGGAATTAAAGAAGAATTATATATAGTTGGTATGTCCTTAGCATCAAAAAGTTATCCATTTAAGGTTAATTGGTGCAAAGGTATTGATGCAGTTTCCTGGTACAGCGTTGGCGCAAACAAAAAAGATATGCCATTTAAGGAACTTAAAGATAGTTGCGAAGAAGCTATAAAAGATATCGGTGAACTTTGCCGCCAAAATAATATTGATATTATACCTTCCTTTACTGCAGGCAGGGATACAAGGGCAAGAATTCGTACCGGCGTTTCCTGGTGCAGCGGTGATCCCAATGCCGAAAATGATAATGATAAGCCATACGGTAACCATTATGCGTTACCACCAACGGATAAAGAACTCCATGATCATATGGCATTTGCCATTAAGTACGTTGAAGATAATCCCGATATTACAAAAAGTTATATGGTGTGTTCTTACGGTTGGAATGAACACGAAGAAGGTGGTTGGCTTTGCCCAACGTTAGCAGTTGATGAAAATAATAACGTTATCCGCGATGAAAACGGAAACATATTAGCTGATACAAAACGCCTTGATATTTTAAAGAAAGTAGTACATTCTATATAAAAAAAAGCCACTTTTAAAGTGGCTTTTTGATTTATTTTAAATTCTCAGGGTTAAGGCATTTTAATTCATCAAGAACAAATATACCGTTTTTGCGGATCAATACGTCATCAAACCAAATTTCACCGCCACCGTATTCTTCTGTCTGAATTAAAACAAGGTCCCAATGCACTGCAGAATGATTTCCGTTTGGTGCATCATCGTAACAGGAACCCGGGGTAAAGTGAATACTACCTGCGATCTTTTCATCAAATAAGGTATCAAGCATTGGCACGTTAATGTATGGGTTTACGCCAATAGCAAATTCACCAACGTATCTTGCACCTTCATCTGTATCAAGAAGTTTATTGATTCTTTCATTATCATTTGCAATAGCATTAACAATCTTGCCATCTTTAAATTCAAAACGAATTTTTTCGTAAGTAAAACCATCTTCAACGCTTGGTGTATTATAGGTGATTACACCGTTTACGCTGTTTTTAACAGGGGCAGTATAGATTTCACCATCAGGAATATTACAAAAACCATCGCATTTAACTGCAGGAATACCTTTAATTGAAAAACTGATATCAGTATCTTTTGCAATAATACGAACTTTATCGGTTTTGTTCATCAGTTCAACTAACGGATCCATTGCTTTTGACATTTTTTCATAATCTAAATTGCATACGTCAAAATAAAAGTTTTCAAACTTCTCCGTTGACATTTTAGCAAGCTGACTCATACTTCCGTTGGGGTATCTTAAAATAACCCACTTAGTTTTAGCAACTCTTAATGCACCGTGAACAGGTTCCCAATAAATTTTAGAATATGCTTCCATGTTTTCTTGTGGAACGTCACTTAATTCAAAACTGTTGTCGCCTGCACGAACGCCGATATAAGCGTCCATCTTGCTCATTAAAAACGCATCGTATTCAGCACGAAGTTTTAACTGTTCTTCATTTGTTTCCATTAAAAGCGCACGGTTCAGTTTGTTTGAACGCACCCATAAATATGGATTGCCGCCTGCTTTCTGAACGGCTTTGATTAGTTCTTCACCAAAGGATTCATCTGCACCGATAAGTTCAATTAAACAGTTTTCACCTTTTTGAACGTGGCAGGAATAATTAACAAGTTTATCAGCTAATATTTTAATTCTTTCATCAACCATAACGATTTCTCCTAAAAAATAAATTTATGGGCGAACTTATGTTCGCCCGTTAAACATTTTGGTTAAATATCAAGTGAAGCAAGCCTTAAGGGCTTCTAAAGCGGCATCCTTATATTCAACAGGAATACAACAGGTAATCTTTGTTTCACTTGTTGTAATAAGTAAAACAGGGATATCTTTTTGTGCCAAAGAATCAAAAATATCGCCTGAAACACCTGCGTGGTGTGCCATACCGCTACCTTCAATGGTAACTTTGGCAATATGTTCAAGCATATCCATAGTTTCATCTTCTGTTAAAGATTTTACCAATTCAAAAGCCTTGTGTGATAAGGGCTTTGAAACAGAAAATGAAAGTGTATAAATGCTGTTTACAGGAACAGTCTGGCTGATGATATCAACCATTATCTCGTTTTCCTTTAAAAGCCTGAATATATCGCTTATAAGCGAAGGATTTTTAATGTTGCTTATTGATATTATTGCATCAGATTCAGAAGAATATGCATTGGTAACGATATTTTGCTGTGTTAAAAGGCTGCCCATATTGTAAAGTCCGCAAGGAATATTAACAATAAACTTTGCTGCCCTTAAAGCACCTAATGCAAAAATGTTTCTTGAATATGCTTTATGTGTAAGTTCAATAACTTCATCGCTGCCGGCAAAAACGACGGAATGTTCACCTGTTATTGTGCCACCCCTTAAAGCGTGTAAGCCAATTTCACGTTTTGACCTGGGGTTTCTTGATTCGTGACGGTCGTAAACGTATTCCAAATCACCGCCTGCTGCCTGGTTAACAGCATCTGCAAGCATTATAGCAGTGCCTGAAGGTGCATCAACCTTTTGGTTGTGATGCCTTTCTTCAATTTCAATATCAAAATTGCTATGTAAAATGTTTGTTGCGGATTTTGAAAGCTCCATCAGTAAGTTAATGCCAACTGACATGTTTGAAGAACGCAAAATTGCAACGTTTTCAGAAGCGTATTCAATAGCGCTGATATCGTTTGCATTGTAGCCTGTAGAAGCAAGCACCATAGGTAAATGGTTTTTTTGTGCATATCTTAAAAGTTGCGGCAAAGCTTCAGGGCGTGAAAAGTCAATAATAACGTCAGCCTGTTCCTTACATTTAGAAATATCGCTGTAAACAGGAAAATCAAAATCAGAAGCATTTTTGGCCATTTTATCAACGCCTGCAACAACTATAAAATCATCATTTTTCTGGGTTTCAGAGATAATAACTCTGCCCATTTTACCCATACAACCGGAAAGAATAATTCTTAACATATTCTTATCTCCAAACTTAATTAAAATTCAATACCGAAAGTTTTCATTTCCTTTTTAAGATATTCAAGATTTTTCTCACTCATGTCGCAAAGCGGAAGCCTTAAATTACACTGGCCAAAACCCATAAGGGAAGCGGCGGTCTTTGCAGGAATAGGATTAACTTCGCAGAACAATGCCTTAACTAAAGGATAAAGTTTTAACTGCATCTTAGTTGCTTCCTTAATGTTGCCATCAAAGAAATTTTTGCAAAGCATATGTACTTCATTAGGAACAATGTTTGATGCAACGCTTATTACACCTTTTCCACCTACTGAAAGTACAGGAAGTGTTAAACCATCATCACCTGAATAAATATCAATTTTATCACCTACACGGGCAGCGATATCGGTAATCTGATCCATACTTCCGCTTGCTTCTTTAATAGCAACTAAAGTTTCTATTGTAGCAAGCCTTTCTAAAGTTTCAGGGGTGATATTAACGCCTGTTCTACCGGGAACGCTGTAGCAGATAACAGGTAATGGTGTTGCAGAGCAAACTGCTTCAAAATGGCGGAACAAACCTTCCTGAGTGCATTTGTTATAATAGGGTGTAACAACTAAAAGTGCATCAGCACCTGCTTCATAAGCAACTTTAGAATTGCTTACTGCAATGTGTGTTGCGTTTGAACCTGTTCCAACAATAACAGGAACACGCTTGTTTACGTAATCAATAGCAAACTTAACAACTTCAGCCCTTTCTTCATAAGTCATTGTTGCAGGTTCGCCTGTGGTTCCGCAAACAACAAGAGCATCAGTTCCGCTTGTGATCTGAAAATCAATTAAGCGCTTAAAAGCATCAAAATCAACACCGTCTTTTGTAAAAGGTGTAATTAAAGCAGTGGCACTGCCTGTAAAAATAGTATTCTTTTTCATAATTCTCACTTCTCAATAAAACCTTGGGCAACAAGAAGTTCAGCCATTAAAACTGCACCGCCTGCCGCACCACGTAATGTGTTGTGTGACATACAAACAAATTTGTAATCATACTGTGAATCTTCTCTTAATCTTCCGATAGAAACAGCCATACCGCCTTCTAATTCGCGGCAGGATTTAATCTGCGGCTGATTATCTTCGTTAAAATAGTTAAGGAACTGCTTTGGTGCTGATGGAAGATTGAAAATCTGTGGGTCACCCTTAAAGTTCTTCCAGATTTCAAGGATTTCTTCTTTTGAGGGTTTCTGATCAAAACTTACAAAAACAGCAGCCGTGTGTCCGTTTGAAACAGGAACACGGAAGCACTGTGTTGTAATATTAGGTGTTTCGCTTGGCACGATAACACCGTTTTCAACTTTACCCCAAATTTTTAAAGGTTCTTTTTCACTCTTTTCTTCTTCGCCACCGATAAAGGGGATCAGGTTATCAACCATTTCAGGCCAACGTTCAAAAGTTTTACCTGCGCCGCTTATTGCCTGGTAAGTACAAGCAAGTGCTTTAGTGATACCAAACTTTGAAAGTGGAAAAAGCGCGGGCACGTAGCTTTGAAGTGAACAGTTTGATTTAACTGCGATAAAGCCTTTCTTTGTGCCAAGGCGCATTTTTTGTGCTGTAATAACTTCTGAATGATCAGCGTTAAGTTCAGGAATAATCATTGGAACGTCAGGGGTTCCACGGTGTGCTGAGTTATTTGAAATAACTGCAACTTCAAGCTTAGCATATTTTTCTTCTAATGCGCGGATTTCATCCTTTGGCATATCAACTGCGCAGAAAACCATATCAACCATTCCGGCAATTTTTTCTGCATCACTGGTTGCATCAAGAACCATCATATCATTTATAAACTGGGGCACAGGCATATCCATAACCCAACGGTCACCAACGGCTTCTTTGTACGTTTTATTTGCTGAACGAGCTGATGCAGCCAAGGTAACGATGTTGAACCAAGGATGGTCTGCAAGTAACGTAATAAAACGCTGACCAACCATGCCTGTAGCGCCGATAATACCAACATTTAACTTCTTCATTGTAAAAATTCCTCGCTTACTATATAAAATCAGAATAATTTTATCATAAAAAATCTTATATGTAAAGCAAATATCGGTAAAAATGGGGTATTTTTTAAATTCTTTCTTCTTGCAAAAAAAACGTTGTAATGGTATAATTTTTATGAATTTTATTAAAAAGGAATCTTAAAAGTGTCAGTAGTTTTTTGCGCTTTAGGTAGCGGTAGTAAAGGCAACAGTTATTTTGTTGGCAATGGTAAAAATAATATATTGATTGATGCAGGGCTTTCTGCAAAGTATATAAGTGAAAATCTTATAGATTTAGGTGTTGATCCTGGATCAATTGATGGCATCGTGATTACCCACGAACATATGGATCATATTGCAGGTATCCGTGTTTTTTCAAAAAAATATAACGTGCCCATTTATGCAAACGAAAAAACCATGTCTGCAATCTTACATAAAATGCCCGATATGGAAAGCAAAAATCTGCGCACCTTTAAAAACAGTGAAAATTTTTATATAGGTTCCCTTGATATTGCACCCTTTAAAACGCCCCACGATAGCGTGTGCTCATGTGGATTTTCAATTTATTCAGGTATAAATAAAGTAACGGTTGCAACGGATTTAGGGCATATGAATTCAAGCGTAATGGAAAACCTTAAATACAGTGATATTCTTGTTTTAGAAGCCAACCACGATTTAGATATGCTTATAAACGGAAGTTATTCGCCCTTTTTAAAACAAAGGGTACAGGGGCCAAGGGGACATCTTTCCAATGTGCTATGCGGCCAAACCTTAGCAAAATTGTTGGATTTTGGATTAAAACAAGTAATTTTAGCTCATTTGTCCGATGAAAATAATACTCCTGAAATTGCATATAATA
This sequence comes from Clostridia bacterium, assembly GCA_045537705.1. Taxonomy (GTDB): domain Bacteria; phylum Bacillota; class Clostridia; order Christensenellales; family QALW01; genus UMGS1322. The sequence continues at coordinate 10,348 of JAZSPY010000116.1, read as the reverse complement.
CCGTTGTTAATTTTCTTAACGAACGTGGTGCAAAAGATCAAAAAGATGTATATATTGATGTTGCAAAGCAACAAATACGTGGAAAATGTTATAGGATAATGTAGTATGGTGAACGGTAATTTAAAAGGAATAAAAGAATTTATTAAAAAAAGAATTGAAGCCCTTGATGGTATGCAGTATGATTCATCAAAGTTTCTTGATGAAGAACTTGCTTTTGAATTAGCGGATATAACAAATCAGTTAAATAAAGAAGTATGCGTATATCTTTCTCGTGCAGGTGAAGTTCTTTACGTTAATTTAGGTGAAGAAGATAGGGCGTCACTTATAAACATTAGTTTAAGAAGAAGTAATAGCCGTCTCTCAGGATTAAGATGTATCCATACTCATCCAGGCGGAAACGGTCACCTTTCAAGCGTTGATATTGAAAGCCTTAAAAAAATTAAGTTTGATGCTATGTGTGCTATCGGCGTAAATGAAACAGGTACAACCAACGTTTCAATGGCAGTTTTAAGCGATAATGAACAAGGCTATGAATATTTTTCTGCCCCAACAATCAGTAATATTCCACACGATAAATGGATTAACCTGATTTTTGATGCAGATAAACTTATTAAGCACGAAACCATTGTAGAACAAGAAAGCGTAAAAGAACGCGTTCTTTTAATTGGTAACGATGCACAAAACCTTGAAGAACTTGAACGTTTAACCGATACCGCAGGTGGTGAAACCGTATATAAAGCGGTGCAAAAAAGCGCTAAAGGTTTAATTGGTAAAGGTAAAATCAGTGAACTTTCATTAGTGGTTCAATCAAAAAATATTGATTTGGCTGTTTATGATGATGAATTAACTGCTTCTGAAGCAAATATGCTTGAACACGAACTGGGCGTTCCCGTTATTGATAGAACCGCGCTTATTCTTGATATATTCGCTATGCGCGCAAAATCAAAAGAAGGCAAAATGCAGGTAGAACTTGCACAATTACAGTATAAATTAACTCGCCTTAAAGGTGAAGGTTTAGCACTATCACGTCAAGGTGGCGGTATTGGTACAAGGGGACCGGGTGAAGAAAAACTTGAAACTGACCGCAGGCACATAAACAGAAGAATTTATGAATTAAAATCACAACTTCAATCGCTTTCACAAAGGCGCGGACTTATGCGTAAGCAAAGGGCAAAACAAAAGTTACCGCAAATTGCATTGGTAGGTTATACCAACGCAGGCAAAAGCACTTTGTTAAAAACTCTTTCTGGTAGCGAAGTTTTCTGTGAAGATAAACTTTTTGCAACATTGGATCCGTTAACAAGAAGGTGCGAGTTTGAAAAAGGGGTAGAGGTTTTAGTAACTGATACTGTAGGCTTTATTAAAAAGTTGCCACACCAACTTGTTGAAGCTTTCCGTTCAACTTTGGAAGAAACGGTTTTTGCAGATATCTTATTACACGTTTGCGATGGCTCAAGCGATGAACTATATCAGCAAATGCAGGCGGTTGAAGAGGTTTTAACCCAGATAGGCGCATCTAATATACCGACTATATGCGTTGTAAATAAGGCTGATGCCATAAAGGACGAACAACCTGTTAAAGATGGTATTTATATTTCCGCAAAAGAAGGCACAGGAATTGAAGCATTAAAACAGGCAATAATTGACGAGCTTAAAAAAATGCAGCAGGAAGCAACTGTAATTATACCTTATTCAAGGGGTGACGTGCTTTCCTACATTCATTCAAACTGCAAGGTTTTAAGTGAAGAATATGGCGAAACGGGCACAAAAATAACCTTCAGTGGTCCTAATGAGGATATAAATAGGGTAATTTCAAAATTACAGTAAAATATATGTGGTTTTCTTGTTAAAAAAGATTTTGTTTAAAAGAAAACAGAACATATTTTTTTTCAAAATAAATTCATTTAAAATATAGCTACGAAAATTTATTAGATGAGGTGAATTTTATGAAAAAGTATTTAATTTTTCTGCTTGTCTTTGTAATTGTATTAAGTAGCTTTTTTATAGTTAACGCGCAGGAAAATTATGAGATTCTTAAAAACGGCAGTTTTGAAGAAAACGATGAATTTACTTGGATAAAGTTTATAACAAGCGCAGGTATTATTGAATATTTTGATGAAGAGTATGTAAGCGGCGAATATAGTATGCTTATCTATGACCGTGAACATTGTACCGATACTATCAGACAGTACGTAACCGATGAAGTTAATTATTACGGACAAGGTAAGTATCAAATTAAAGCTAAAGTAAAATTATATGAAGAACACCCAACAAAAGTGTGCGGTAATGCAGTTATAAGGGTTGAAAACACTTCAAATGAACAAAATTGGTTTACTACTTCATACGTTGAATTTACCACAGATAAATGGGCGGAAATTTCTTTTACCACAGATATCAGTTGGAAAGGTGAATTAAAGGTTGCTGAGTTTTACTTTGTTACGGATGAACCTAATGAAAGTGAAACTTTTGCAAGTTTGATTATTGATGATTGCTCATTTATGCCTTTAGATTTTGATGGTGAAGTTTATACTGCACCTACTCCAACGCCTGAACCAACTGTAAAACCAACTGAAAAGCCAACTCCCAAGCCAACGGCAACAACAAACGCAAAACCACAGCAAACTCAAAAAGTTGAAAATACGCCTGGTGTAACAGAAAATAATCAGGAACAAAACGTAGAAAACAATGGTGGTAATATTAACAATAAACAGTTAATTATTATCGGTTCAATATTGATAGCAGTAGGCGTAATGCTTCTTGTTTGTTCAACATTAGTGTTGGTTTCCTGCAGGAAGGAAAAACAAAATGAAAAGAAAGAATAAGCTGTTATTATCAATAGCAAATATTGCCTTTTCGGTTATGCTCATTGTAACGGGCGTATTTTATGTTATGATTGATGGGGGAGATGTTATGAAGCCTGTAGATAAAAAAAGAGAACAAAACGATTATTTAATAGCATCAGAGGACTTTTCAAATCCCGGTAATAAATACAGAGCGTTAGAGATAGTTCACGATTATATGGCATTAAAAGGTGAAGATTATGAAGCAAAAGCCCAGAATGTTATTGATAAGGGCTTTGGCGGTCTTATTACCAATGATGCTTGGAACGCAAAATATCTTCAGGATGAAGAACAACTTGACCGTATAAATAAAATTATAAAAGCCGCCAAGGATAAAGGTTTAAGAGTTTGGCTGTATGATGAATATGGTTATCCCAGCGGTAGCGCAGGTGATATCGTATGCAAGGATAACGAGGATTATAAGGCAGTTTACTTGCAACAAACAACCATTCAGGGATCAGGAACAGGCGAACAAACCGTTGATATCCCTGCGAATTTTGTAAAAGTAAACAGCGTTACCATTATGCAGGATGATAAATATATTCAAACTGATGGTATCGTTAAAAACGATAAAATTTCATTTAGCGGCGTTGATGGAAAATGGACTGCATATATCTATTGCGTAATTAAATATGATCATGGGCGCGATGGATATTCCGAAACCTATCCCAACCTTTTAAATAAGGATGCAGTTAAAAAGTTTATTCAAGTAACTTATGAAAAATATTGCGAAACAGTTGATGATTTTAAAAACATAATTGAAGCATTTTTTACTGATGAACCTCAGCTTTGCGCCACAAGAAACATCTTTACCTATGATTTAAAAAATCCCGTAATACCTTATGATTACGATATTTTTGAAACCTTTAAAGCAAAGTTCGGTTATGATTTAGTTCCGTTATTACCCCTTGTGTTTAATTCGCAAAATGCTGATGCACAGCGCCTTAGGGCAAACTTCTATTCCCACGTTGGCGATCTTATAAGTGAAAATTACTTTGGTCAGATTTCTGCCTGGTGCAAGGAAAACGGAGCAATGCTTTCAGGGCACCTTCTTTTAGAAGAACAAATGTATTTCCATGCACCGCTTTACGGTGATTACATGCAGTGCTCCAATAATATGGGCGCACCCGGGTTTGATATATTAGGCTCACGTGTCCCCGTATATCTTGAAAGTGGCTCAACAGGTGCAAAATATGCTTCAAGCAGCGCTTGGCTTAATAATAAAGAACGTGTGTTTATTGAAATCTGCCCTGTTGATAATGCTGAAGATTTTTCAACCAACCACTTGGATTATATACTTGGTTTATTAACATTCTCATATTTTGATGGCGGTAATCAGGTTGCAAGTTACTATACCCAGGCAAATGCCGAAATTGAAACAGGTAATGCATTTAACAGTTATCTTTCAAGGCTTGGCTCAATCCTTGTTGAATCACAAAATACAAACGAAATTGCAGTTTATTACGGCATAGATTCAGTTGCAGGTTCATATATTGCCCCCGAAACACAAAGTGTTTGGTCGGCAGATGAATTTGCAAAAACAAGGGATAAGTTTGTTACCGAACTTACTATTGGGTTAAGGCGAAAAGGCTTAGATTACGTATTTGTTGATGATGCTGCACTCCAAAAAGGCGAAATCAAAGAAAACGGATTAACTGTTGGCAACTTTAATTTTAAAACTATAATTGTTCCAAGAGTATCAATTATGGATATCAAAACGATGCGTATCCTTGATAGTTTGATTGAACAAGGCGTAAACGTTATCTTTGTTGGCACAATGCCTGAAATTTCTTTTAATGAGCAAGATCAAGCTGAACTTGAAACTATAAGCAAAAAGCTTAACGGCAATTTTTGTATGGATCTTAACAGCCTTTATGATAAAATTCAGGTTAAAGTTCCTTTTAAAGCAATTTCAACAGAAGCAACCATCTACGTTTCACCTTATGATTTAGAAGGCACTAAGTTCTATTACCTTGCAAATGCATCAACCGTTGATGGAAAGGTATCCTTCAATTATAAAGGTGCAAAGGCATATAGAATCTATGATGCTTTAACAGGTGAGATTACTGAGGTAACTGAATCATATAACATTAAAAGTTATCGCGGAATATTCGTTCAGCCATTAGTTTAAGATTAACAAAAATCCTTCGCTTTATTGCGAAGGATTTTTTAATTTACGGTATTTTTCTTTAGTTGCGATACCACCGCGAATATGCCGTTCATCTTTATGAATTTCCATAATCTCTTTAATTTTTAAATAAAGCGGAGTATTTATTTCTTCAAGGCGCTGGGTAATATCCTTATGCACCGTGCTTTTGCTAACCCCAAACTTTTTTGCTGCACCACGAACGGTATCTTTAGTTTCTAAAATATATTGGGCAAGCTCAAGCGTGCGTTCACAAACCCAATCGTTATACATAAAAAAACCTCCCTAAAAGGATTATTTCATTAAAAAATATTCCTTTTGGAAGGTTATTAGAACTAATTATCAGTAAATATATCTTGTTCTGTAAAGAAAATCACATCTGAACAATACGTATTCACCTTTAACGGTTTTAAAATCGCAACAGTAAGTGTAATAATCGTTGCCAAAGTAGATTTTAACAGGAATGGTAAGATCACAATCATCAATTTGCGTGTTTTTTATTGAATCATAACCGATGGTGATGCCTCGTTCAATTTCTGCAAGGTCTTTACGTAATCCTTCGGTTATCTCAATATCATAAACCTTAAAAGCATCCATAAGTAAAGTTTTTTCATTTTCGCTTAAAAGTACGTCAGAAGAAAACTCAAAGGAAATAAATTCAGGCTTCTTTTTTACGTTCTTATTTATAACCGTATTCATAACAAAATCAGTTGCCATAAAAAATGCTTTTGCCAACTGGCTTGCATTTTCCGGTATGGTTATAGATTTATTATCCATAATACTGTGTGAAACTGTAATAGGCTTAAGTTTTTCACTGCAACCGGAAAAAAGCATCACTACTAAAAGTATCAAGCATAAATAACGTTTCATAATTACCTCAAAATTTTATTTTTTATATTATACCGTATTTTCAAGCCCATTGCAATTAGTATTTAGAAAACTTTGTGAAAATTTAAAAAAATATGGGGCTCCTATGCTTTACAGAATCAAAAAAGTTTAGTATTATATAATATAATCCAATTTAAAAGGAATAATTTTCCAAAAAGGAGGATATCGTTCTTGAGTAACGTTACTTTTAAGCAAAGTTTAGATAATATGAACGACCTTATTAAAAAAAGCAACGGGCTTTTTCAAAAAGTACTTTTGCTTGTTTTAATACCAGTTTTAATTATAAATTGTTATAGTTTTTATATGGCGTACGGTGGGGAAGGCCTTGATTATTCTATGTTAAATCAGATTGATTTTAACAGCGCACTTCAGGGCAACAAAGAAGCCTTAAACGATTTTTCAAACGCATTGTTGGAAGCATTCCCTCAACCAAATACAAAAATGTATACTTCTGATTACATATTAGAACTGATATGTATTCTCTTAATTGTTTTCCTTGATGCATTTATTGTTATTTTAGGCGCAAGTTTATTAACCGAAAAAAAGCTTAGCGCATCTTTAATTTCAAAAGAAGCATTTAAAAAAGTGCCTGCGATACTGATTTTAAGCATATTTTCATCCTGGGTAATTTTAGAAGTTGAAAGCATCATTTATTCAAGCATATTCACTACTTTTGCAGCCTTTAGTATGGGCAATCCAATTTTAATGTATACTGCCATAACAATGCTTGTTATTTTTTATGCGTTTGCGATTTTGCTTTCCTGCTGGTTTATTTTGTTTATACATTATATGGCTATTGCAGTTGCCTCGTCAAGATGTAGGTTTATTGTGGCTTTGGGATACGTTAAGGCAGTTTTAAAAGGAAAAGTATGGCGCCAGATGATCCGTATTGCACCTTTTATAATTTTAGGCTTTATCTTGCCTGTTTCTTTGCAGGCAGTTGGTATTGCCCTTTCAAAAGACCCTTATATTTTAATTGTTTTAGTTGCAATAAGCGCATTACTTGAAATCGTGTTTTTTGCGCATATGTGGATGCACACTATTCCTGAATTTTTCACTTTGGAAATTCAGTCAGGCATACAAATGAAAATACGCCAGATGATTAATGATGCGATGCAAATGAAGGCAAAAGCTAATAATAATCAGGAAAACGAAAATAATAAAGAAAACGAAGAAAATAAAGAAGAAAACGAACCTAAGGAGTAACTATGGAAACTAAAAAAATGATGATATTGCCACTTCGTGGCGTTGTTGTTTTTCCTAATATGACAATAAACGTTGAAGCGGTTCGCAAAAAAGCGGTTTCAGCAATAGAACAGGCAATGGCTGAAGATTCTTTCGTAATGCTTGTAAGCCAAAAAAATCCTGAAACCAAAGATCCCACAGGGGAAGATATTTTTACTGTTGGTACTATTGCACGTATTAAACAAATGCTTCGCTTGCCGGGTGAAGGTATCCGCATCGTTGCCCAGGGTATAACAAGGGGCAGGGTAGAAACCTTCTATATGGATGAAGATTGTTTCTGTGGTGAAGTAAGCACAATTGAAGAAGAAACTCAGTTTGAAATTATTGAAGCAGAAGCACATCTTCGTATGGTTATAAGCGAGTTAGAGCTTTTTACTAAAAACGGTAAGAAGATTCCAAGTGACGTTATAAATACCGTTAAAAAGATGCACGCACCGGGTTTGGCGGCAGATACGATTGCTTCGGCAGTTGTTGATGATATGTTAAAAAGACAGGAGCTTTTGGAAAGCTTAGATCCCATTGATCGTTTAGAAAAGCTTTTTGCATATTTAAATAACGAAAATCAGATTCTTTCTATTGAACAGCGTGTTCGCGGCAGGGTAAAAACACAGATGGATAAAGCCCAAAGGGATTATTATCTTCATGAGCAGATTAAGGCTATCCATCATGAATTAGGGGATACTGATGAATCCCTTAACGATGAACTTGCTAAAAAAATCAAGGCAAGTAAAATGCCTGCAGAAGTTCGCAAAAAGGCAGAAAAAGAACTTAACAGAATGTCCAAAATGCCACCTGCGATGCCTGAAGTTTCCATATTAAGATCCTACATTGAAATGTTAATTGATCTTCCCTGGAAAAAACAGACGGAAGATAATCTTGATTTAGATAATGCCAAGGAGATTTTAGATAGAGATCATTACGGTATGGAAAAGGTTAAGGAACGTATTATTGAGTATCTTGCAGTACGTGCCCTTTCCAATTCAATGCGCGGTCCTGTGCTTTGTTTTGTAGGCCCTCCAGGTGTAGGTAAAACTTCTATCGCAAAATCTATTGCCGAAGCGGTAAATCGTAAGTTTGTTCGTATGAGCCTTGGTGGATTAAGGGATGAAGCCGAAATCCGTGGCCACAGGCGTACCTACGTTGGTGCAATGCCGGGTAGAATTATTTCTTTAATGAAGCAAGCAGGCACAGTAAATCCTGTATTTTTATTTGATGAAATTGATAAATTGGCATCCGATTATAAAGGTGATCCTGCTTCTGCTATGTTGGAAGTTCTTGATCCTGAACAAAATAATGCCTTTAATGATCATTTCTTGGAAGTTCCTTATGATTTAAGCAACGTAATGTTTATAACAACTGCAAACTCATTGGATACTATCCCCGGTCCTTTAAGGGATAGAATGGAAATCATTGAACTTTCAAGTTACACAGATGTTGAAAAGCTTCATATTGCCCAGCGCCATTTAATGAAAAAGCAATTAAAAGAAAATGGCATGCAAGAAGGTGACGTTACAGTTACTGATGAAGCAATGCTTTATATAATCAACAATTATACCCGTGAAGCAGGCGTTCGTTCTTTAGAAAGGCAGATAGGCAGGCTTTTAAGAAAATGCGCCACAAGGTTCATTAAAAACGGTAGAAAGGCCATTAAGGTAAGCCTTAATGATTTAGAAGATCTTATCGGCAAACCTAAATATCATAGGGATGATCTTACTTTAGAAAATAAAGTAGGTTCTACCACAGGTTTAGCCTGGACAAGCGTTGGTGGTGAAACTTTAGAAATTGACGTTACTCTCTATTCAGGCAGCGGTGAACTTCTTTTAACAGGCCAGTTAGGTGACGTTATGAAGGAATCTGCCCGCACAGCGTTTTCTTTAATCAGAACACGTGCAGATAGATGGAATATTAAACCTGAATTTTTTAAAGAACAGGATATCCATATTCACATTCCTGAAGGCGCAACGCCCAAAGATGGCCCATCAGCCGGCGTAACGCTGTTCAGCTCAATGGTTTCAGCCATTACAGGCATTTCTGTTCGTGGTGATACTGCTATGACAGGGGAAATTACCTTACGTGGCAGAGTGCTTGCGATCGGTGGCTTAAAAGAAAAATCATTGGCTGCATACAGGGGCGGAATAAGGCGTATTATTATCCCTAAAGATAATTTAAGGGATATTGATGACGTTCCCGAAGAAGTAAGGCAGAATATTGAATATATCGCAGTTGATAACGTTGATGAGGTATTAGATAATATTCTTAAAAAGGAAAATTAACAAATGATAATAAAAAAAGCAGTGTATGATTACGGTTTTGCTTTAAAAGAACAGTACGTTGATAAAAATTTACCTGAAATTGCTATTGCAGGCAAATCAAACGTAGGTAAATCAAGTTTTATCAATATGCTTTGCAACAATAATAAACTTTCACGTGTTGGGCAAAAACCGGGCAAAACAATTTTAATAAACGCCTTTAAAATAAACGATAGTTTTTATTTAATGGATTTTCCCGGTTATGGCTTCGCAAAGGTAAGCGATAAGGAAAAGGAACGTTGGGCAAGTTTAATGGAAGGCTATTTAAGTATTTCCAAGCAACTTAAATGTGTTGTTTTGTTACTTGATATCCGCCACGATCCCACTAACCAGGATATCCAGATGATAAAATGGCTGAGTTTTTATCATATTCCTTTTATCGTTGGCGCAACAAAAGCAGATAAAATCGGTACTTCGCAAATCCATAAAGCGTTAAAAAATATTTCAGTTAAAACAGGTATCATTTTAAATCAGATCATTCCTGTTTCATCCGAAAAACGTACAGGCAAGGAAGAAATCTTAGCACGTATTGAAGAAATGTTGCAAGCAGAAAACTAAAAAAAGCAGTTCTTAAGGGGGGTACCCTAAAGGACAGTAAAACAAATTACAAAACACCCATAGTTTTTAAATCTGTGGGTGTTTTTAATATTCTCTTTCTTTGTTATTCAAGTTGTGCTATAATACAACTAACCGATAAATAAGAATTTGGCGAGATGAAATACATGAAAATATTATGGATTATTATTTTGGTAGCAGATAATCTACTACCATTGTTACTGGCGCATTTTTATCCAAACTATAAGCATAAAGAAATGGCACTCTCGGTACTGGGTTCACGGCAAAGTCCTGTGAAGTGGATTTACAATGTGTGGTGCATACTCTCGGGTGTCGTTTTCTGTATTGCTCCGTATGCGTTGTAT
>JAZSPY010000104.1:0-13071 GCA_045537705.1 Clostridia bacterium | reverse complement strand
ACACTTAACACAGGAGTAAATGAAAGAAACATAAGATATAATACAAGATAAACCATATCAGCAGGAACACGGTTTACCCCATCCCATCCTTTAAAAGTTAACACAAGATAAACGATTGTTAAGATAATTGCAGGAATCATCGTAATCAATGATGCAAGCACACCCTTATAACTTTTATACGTATGATTTTTTGTATCATCTTCACCTTTATTTCTGCCTGCATTAAAAGCAAGATATAAAATAAATGCAATAAAATACAACCCGAACAATAATTTAAATGATAAAGCAATTTCAGCACTTAAACACATCATCATACTGATAAATGAAATAACGCTTGTTGCAATAAATGTTAAAAACAATTTTAACGTAAATTTAAAAAAATCTTTCATTATGTTCTCCCTATTATTTCAGTTTCTGTTACAATAAAATCCATTGAAACATCAGTTTCTTTTACAATTATATCACTTGTTTTCTGACAAGAAAAAGCAACGCCGATTTTTAAACAATTCTTATTATTTAAAAAACTATCATAATATCCTTTTCCGTAACCAAGACGGTTAAGTTTATTATCAAACGCGCACATAGGAACTATAACTGCATCAATCTCACCCACAAATTCTTCACCTATTGGCTCTAATATATTATAACTACCTTTATAAAAGCCATCAGGCTCTACTGCTATCATATTGTCGCCAACACAGCGGGGATAAACAACCGTTTTATTTGTGGTATTTATATATGAAATGTCAACTTCGTTATCAATACAATTGTATAGCATAACTATATTTTCATTTATAATAAGTTGTTGAACTTTTTCGCAAATGTTTTTAGAATACTGTATGTATTGATTATTTGTAAGTGAGTTTCTTAAAATTCTACCCTGTTTACGCTTATTCAACATAGTGTTTTTTTACCCTGTTTGTTATTGAAAGCGGAATTTCATAACTTATGGTCTGGCACCAGGAAGCAACATCATCACAAGTTACTTCATTTTCACCTTGCTTGCCAATCAAAACAACTTTATCCCCAACAGAAACAGGTATATCTGTAACGTCAACCATAGTCATATCCATACAAATTCTGCCTAAGATATTTGCTTTTTTACCATTAACCAAAACATATCCGATATTTGAACATAAACGTTTATATCCATCGCCATAGCCAACGGGAAGCACTGCAACAAGCATATCTTTTTCTGCTGTAAAAGTGCCGCCATAACTGATTTTTTCACCGCTAAACACTTTATTTACTGCTACTATTGCCGTTTCAAATGACAAAACAGGCGTTATTTCCACTGTTTTTTCAACTTCATCAGAAGGATAATATCCATAAAGCATTATTCCTGCCCGTACCATATCAAATTTAAGTTCGGGATATGATAAAATTCCGCCGCTGTTTGAACAATGTATTATAAAATCTAAATCTTTATTTTTAATTTGTTCAACTGCTTTAAGAAAAGTTTGTGTCTGCATAACAGTATAAGATTTATCCCTTGAATCAGATGAAGCAAAGTGTGTAAAAACACCTTTTAATTTAATAAATTTGCTATTTAAAATAACGTTGATTATTTTTTCAAGATCTTCGCCTGGGCGCACACCTAACCTGTGCATACCGCTATCAATTTTTATATGAACGTTTTTATGCTTTTTAAGTTTATTGCAAGCTTCTTCAAGGCGTAAAATTTCGTTTATGGAAGTAATGGTAACTTCAGCATCAATATTAACTGCAAACTCCTCATCACCTACCGGTATTGCGCCAACACAAAGAACAGGTGTGCTAATATTATTATCACGAATAACCTTTGCTTCTTCAAGCGTTGCTACGCCAAGATAATCTGCATGAATACTTTCAAGGGCTTTTGCACATTCAATAATACCGTGCCCGTAAGCATCCGCTTTAACTAAAGCACGTACTTTTGTTGCACAGTGATTTTTTATTGCTGTAAAATTTTCTTTTAATGTTTTTAAATTAATAACACATTTTGTTGGTCTTGACAAACTAAATCACCCCAATTTATTTTATTATAATACATTTTATAAAAAAAATAAAGCAAAAACAAACTAAAATAGCCTGTTTTTGCTTTTTTTATTTAAACTGCTAATTTACGAAACACGAATATCTTCCTATTTTCTTCAGGATTATCATTTAAATCATTATTTAACTTTTTGATTTCATCAATATCTACACCAAATTTTTTACATATATCCCATAATTGTTCGCCTTTTTGAACGTTGTAAACAACTATTCCAAATTCATCATAATTATTTTGCTCATCTACCTGAATATCATTAACCACGTTACATTCGTTAAGTTTTTGCGGAATAAATTCCATATTAAATCCTGCACGAATTTCAATTTCATTACCTGATATAAGAACTGCTTGCATATCACACAAACTAAGATTAACAAAACAAGCCTCTGCATCATTAAATTGCATGCTATCAGTAACTATATCAAACTCAACCATCGTATTGAAACCATCTGTTTCCCCAGTGCCCGAAGCAGAATATATACAGGAAACTTCACCAAAGCATTTAACGGTCATTTTTGTTTTATCTACTATGCATTTTTCAGAAAAAGGATTAAAACTTACTGCGTTAATTCTTGCAATCGGCGTTTTGTTTTCAGGTAATCTAACCTGAATGTTTTTACTTACCGAACTTGTAATTTTATCACAAAGTTCAATAAATTCAACGTTATTATTTTTGCAATTCAATTTGTTTTTAACAGAATAAACGTCAGTAATAACCGATGCCTCTTCAATGCCAAGCGAGTAAACATATCCGCATAATCCAACATTATAAGTTATCTTTCTATATTCACCTTGTTCATTTGGCAAGATGCTTGTATGTATATCTTCAGCGCATAACTTAACAATCGGCAAGGAATCTTTTGCATCTTTTAGTTCAATAATTTGTGTAAAATCAAAATTATCGGTAACCTGTACAATCGGTTCATATTCATCAACTGATTTATATACTGTTTGCAAACAAATTTCTCCGCCCATAATTAGCTGACCTGCAGAAATATGCGCTTCTTTTACGTTTGCAGAAGCATTAACCGTTAAAATCTGTTCAATCTCAGGCACTCTTGGTGAAAGTTCTTTTTCTTCTGTAACGCTGAAACGTATATTCTTTTTGTAATCAAGTTTACTTAGTTTAACGTTACTTAATTTTTTACGGAATTCATCGCCATCAAGTTCATTAAAGCACTGAATTTCAAGAGGATTAATTAAAATGGCTGAAATGTTTACCGTGCAATTTAACATTAGATTACCTGTTTCAATATAGCCTTTAACTTTATGGCAATCGCTGCTTGCCAGCATATATGATGTGGGTGTTGCCCCGTGGCATATTTCATTAAAGTTAAAACGTTCACTTCTTTCAATCTTTTTAATGCCATTTTCATCTTTAACAATTGCACAAAAATTAACAACGCCTTCAATTAAAACTTCATTATTAAGCATTTCACATCTGTTGCAACAAGAATTCGCTGTAACAGTAAGTAACTTTGCGTTATTATCAATCAGTTCTTTTGCAAAAACATTTAAGTTGTATGAACGTTTTTCAGTACTATCAAAATAAAGTTTTTCACATTTAAAATCCATAAATTCACCCTCCGCATATTGTTTATTACATTTTTACAGTTAAATATATACTTTTTATGAAAAAAATATGCCTTTAAAGTAAATTCACCATTGCATTTTTTGTAAAATTTGATATAATATAAAAAAAGATTTTTTGAGGTGTTTTATGTTAAGTTATAAACTTAGTATTCGCAAAATGGAAAGAAGCGATATTCCTTATCTTGTAACTTGGGCATCAAATTATTCGCACATAAAAGGTTTCCACGGTTACTTGCCAAAAACAACAAGCGAAGGTAACAAGTGGTATCAGCGTTCTTTATTAGATAAATCTCGTGATGACTACATGATTTATGCTTTTGAAGAAGGCGGTGATTCATACCCCATTGGTATGCTTGGTTTAATCAATATTGATGATTTAAATCGCAAAGGTGAATATTATATCATCATCGGTAATGAAGAGTTCCTTCACCGTGGTATTGCTTATAAAACTTCTAATGAAATGATTAAAAACACATACTTTAAAGGATTTGAATTCAATAAAGTATATGCTTGCATTGATAAAGATAATTACCCTGCCCAAAAACTTGCTGAAAAACTTGGTTTCAGAAAAGAAGGCATTATGTTATCCGATATCGTTTTAGAGAATGGCACAACCGTTGATAGAATTTATTACGGATTACTTGCAAACGATAAAATTTAGGATAAATAATTTATAAAGGCAGCGAAAAGCACCTTGCAAAAGGTGCTTTAATTTTGATTATGATTATTTTAGGATTTGATCCGGGCCTTGCAACGTTAGGCTTTGGTGTAATTGAAACAAACGGACATAAGCACAGAATGATTGAATATGGTGTAATTTCTACCCCACCTGATATGCCCACGCCTATCAGGTTACGAAACATATTTAATGACGTTCAGACTGTTATTGACCGTTTTAAACCTGATGCAATCGCAGTTGAAGAATTGTTTTTTAACAATAACGTTAAAACTGCAATAAGCGTTGCTCAGGCACGCGGTGCACTTTTAGCCGCTGCTTCAATGAAAACAAATGAACTTTATGAATACACCCCATTACAAATAAAACAGGCTATTGTTGGCTATGGTAGAGCAGATAAACATCAGGTTCAACAAATGGTTATGCACTTTTTAAACTTAGAAAAAGTTCCAAAACCTGATGATGCGGCTGATGGTTTAGCTGCAGCAATATGCCACGCACATACCGCCAAGATGAGCGCTCAATTTAAAATTAAGTAGGAGTTTTTTATGTACGCATTTATTGAAGGTTTTGTTGAAGAAACAGATTTAACAGGTGTTGTTTTAAACAATAACGGTATCGGTTATTATATTCAATGCCCCACTTCAGTTTTAAATTCAGTTTCCGTTGGTGAAAAAGTAAAAATATATACGTATCAGCACGTTCGTGAAGATGCTATTATTCTTTACGGATTTATGAACAAAGAAGATCGCACAATGTTCTTAAGGCTGATTTCTGTAAGTGGTATTGGTCCAAAGATTGCCTTACAGGTGCTTTCTTCACTTTCCGCAAGCGAACTTGCCATTATTTTAGTTGGTGGCGATGCTTCAATGCTTACAAAAGTTCCCGGTATTGGTAAAAAAACTGCACAACGCCTTATTCTTGAGCTTAGAGAAAAGGTTGATAATGATGAACTTGTAAACGCAAGTGTAAATAAAGCAAACAATTATAATTCAACGATGATTTCAGATGCTATCTATGCTTTAAATGCATTAGGATATTCTTCGCAGGAAGCCGCAAAAGCTGTTGAGGCTGTTGCACCGAATTGCAAAGATACCGAAGGCATTATTAAAGCAGTTTTAAAAAATCTTGACAGGAGGTAAACAAATTGGAAGACGAAAGAATAATTACAAGCGGTCTTTTAGAAGAAGATATTGATAGTGAAAATTCGTTAAGACCAAAGTCTTTTGATGATTACATCGGTCAGGATAAAGTAAAAGAAATGATCAACATTTTCGTTTCTGCAGCAAAGGAAAGAAAAGAAGCCCTTGATCACACCTTACTTTATGGTCCTCCCGGACTTGGTAAAACTACCTTGGCAAACATTATTGCCGCTGAAATGGGCGTTTCTATTCGTGTTACAAGTGGCCCTGCCATTGAACGCCCCGGTGATCTTGCTGCAATTTTAACAAATTTAAACGAAAACGATATTCTTTTTATAGATGAAATTCATCGCCTTAACAGAAGCGTTGAAGAAGTTTTATATCCCGCAATGGAAGATTTTGCCCTTGATATTATGATAGGTAAAGGTCCTTCTGCACGTTCAGTTCGCCTTAGCCTTCCCCCGTTTACTTTAATCGGTGCAACAACAAGGGCAGGTATGCTTACTGGCCCTTTAAGAGATCGTTTTGGCGTTATTTGCAGGCTTGAAATGTATAACAGCCATGATCTTGCACGAATTATTAAAAGAAGCGCAAGTATTCTTGAAATTCCGATTGTTGAAGATGGTGCTGAAGCAATAGCACTTCGTTCTCGCGGCACACCAAGAATTGCAAACAGGCTTTTAAAACGTGTTCGTGATTATGCACAGGTTAAAGGCAACGGTATTATTGATAAGGATATTGCCAACGATGCCCTTGAAATGTTAGAGGTTGATAAGTTAGGCCTTGATTCTTCTGACCGCAGAGTGCTTTACGCCATGATTGAAAAATTTGGCGGTGGCCCTGTAGGGCTTGATACATTAGCCGCTTCAACAGGAGAAGAGGATATTACTATTGAAGATGTTATTGAGCCATTCTTATTACAGCTTGGTTTTATTTCACGTACGCCAAGAGGAAGAATTGTATTGCCAAAGGCTTATGAACATCTTGGAATAAAGACACAAAATAATTCACAACAAACTAAAATGCAATTAGATTAATATGAAAACAAGTGATTTTTACTATGATCTTCCCAAAGAATTTATAGCGCAAACCCCGACAGAACCAAGGGATCACGCTAAACTTCTTGTGTATAACAGATCAAAAAAAACAATTGAACACAAACATTTTTACGATTTGCCCAATTATCTAAAAAAAGGCGATTGCCTTGTTATTAACGAAACAAGAGTTTTGCCTGCAAGATTATTTGGCGAAAGATGTGATACAGGTTCTTTTATTGAATTTTTACTTTTAAAGCGCATTGATACTGATACCTGGGAAATTCTTGCACGCCCCGGTAAAAAAGCGAAACCCGGTATTAAGTTTAAGTTTGGCAACGAACTTTTTGCAGAGGTTATTGACGTGCTTGATGACGGTAATCGCATTGTTAAATTCAGTTATGATGGTATATTTGAAGAAATTCTTGACCGTTTGGGTACAATGCCCTTGCCCCCATACATTACTGAAAAGCTTGAAGATAAAGAAATGTATCAAACCGTTTATTCAAAAGAAACAGGCTCAGCTGCCGCACCAACAGCGGGACTTCATTTTACACCTGAATTACTTGATAAAATTAAATCAATGGGTGTTGAAGTTGTTCCTGTTTTGTTACACGTTGGTTTAGGTACGTTCAGACCTGTTCAGGTAGATGACGTTTTAAATCATAAAATGCACAGTGAGTACTATTCGGTTAGCGAAGACGCTGCAAAAAGAATTAACGATTGCCGTAAAAACGGTGGCAGAATTATTTCTGTTGGCACAACAAGTTGCAGAACCTTAGAAAGTGTAACTGATTCTTCCGGCACTGTTTTTGCAAAAAATGGTGATACGGATATATTTATTTACCCAGGATACAAATTTAATGCAGTTGATTGTTTAATTACTAACTTCCACTTGCCAGAATCAACTTTGCTTATGCTTGTAAGTGCATTATGTTCAAAAGAAGAAATAATGAATGTTTATGAAAACGCAAAAGAAAACGGATACAAATTTTTCTCTTTCGGCGATGCGATGATTATTATTTAAAGGATATTTATGAAAACAGATAAATTTAAGTTTGAAGTTTTAAAAGAATGTAAGCAAAGCGGTGCGCGTATTACCCGCTTTACTACGCCCCATGGGGTTATTGAAACACCTGTTTTTATGCCCGTTGGCACACAGGCAACAGTTAAAGCTGTTTCACCTGAAGAACTAAAGGAAGTTAATTCACAGATTATTTTATCAAACACATATCACCTTTATCTTCGCCCCGGCCACGAGCTTGTTAAAAAAATGGGCGGTTTACACAAATTTATGAATTGGGATAGGCCCATTTTAACTGATAGTGGCGGATTTCAGGTATTTTCTTTATCAGATTTGAGAAAGATTAAAGAAGAAGGCGTTTATTTTAATTCCCATTTAGACGGTTCAAAACATCTTTTTACACCTGAAAAAGTAATTGAAATTGAACAGGCATTAGGCTCTGATATTATGATGCAGTTTGACGTTTGCTCACCATATCCTTGCAAATACCAGGATGCAAAGGAAAATATGGAACGCACGTTACGTTGGCTTGAACGTTGCCACAACGCCTGGACAAATGATAATCAGGCTTTGTTTGGTATTATTCAAGGCAGTATGTATAAAGATTTAAGGCGTGAAAGTGCAATTGCTACGGCAAGTTATGAAGATTGCCCCGGTATTGCTATCGGTGGTTTATCTGTTGGCGAGCCAAAGCCTTTAATGTATGAGATTTTAGATGATTTAATGCCAATTATGCCGAAGAATAAACCCCGTTATCTAATGGGTGTTGGTTCACCTGATTGTTTGGTTGAAGGCTTTACTCGTGGTATTGATATGATGGATTGTGTTCTTCCAACACGAATAGCACGTAACGGCACGGTTATGACTTCAAGTGGCAAATTAGTAGTTCGTAACGCACAATATAAAGAAGATCCTCGCCCTCTTGACGAAGAATGTGATTGTTATGCATGCAAAAATTATTCAAGGGCATATATTCGCCATTTGCTTAATGCAGGAGAAATTATGGGCGCACGCCTTGCTTCAATTCATAACATTCGTTTCCTGCACAAGTTAACTGAAGATCTTAAAAAAGCCATTTGGGAAGACCGTTCCCTTGATTTTAAAAATGAATTCTTAAAAAAATACGGATATAATTGATTTTACCAAAATTTCACTTGTAAAAAATACTTATATCTGCTAATATATTACTATATCATTTGAAAGGAATTTTTAATTATGATAGAAAATTTTGTTTTATTAGAAGGCACTACACCAAGCGGTGCAGCAGGCGGCCTTGAAAGTTCATTAGGTTTAATCATCATTATGGTTGCTATGATCGCATTTATGTGGTTCTCAGGCCGTAAACAGAGAAAACGTGCTAAAATGATGCAGGAAAGAAAGAACAACCTTAAAAACGGTGATCGTGTTATGATGGATTGCGGTATTTACGGTGTTGTTAAGGAAATTAAAGACGATATCGTTACAATTTCCGTTGGTCCGGATGAAGTTAAACTTGTGTTTAATAAGGCTGCTATCTCAGTTGTTGAATATGACGAAGACGAAGTTGACCATAGCCGCGAACAAGCAAAAGATATGGAAAACAAAAAATAATAAAAGAACCCGCTATAATGCGGGTTCTTATTATTATATGTAACAAAGCAGAACAATTAAAAAACTGTTCTGCTTTATTTAAAAAAAATAATTACTTGCTATTCTGTTCGTACTGTTCAACCATTCTGCGAACCATTTCGCCACCAACACGGCCGTTATCCTTTGAAGAAAGATCACCATTGTAACCCTTTTTCATATTAACGCCAAGGCTGTTAGCTACTTCGTACTTCATATTTTCAAGTGCTGCTTTACCTGACTTTGCCATAGTTTTTTCACCTCCCTTTGAGATTCTGTTTTTATTTTTTACAGAACAAGGAAAGTTATGCAAAATATTTTATTGGCAAATTTTAGTTATAGGCAATATCTTCAAGAGAACGTTCAAATTTATCGTTTATGTGCTTAATAAGATTGTCGTATCTTTCAATATTAGGCAAAATTTCATTATTAAGTACAGTTTGAGTTTCCTTTAATAATTTAGTATTTGATAATGCATATGAAAACCTTGCTTCTGCAATACCGCTTTGCCTTTTTCCTAAATAGTCTCCCGGTCCGCGCATTTCATAATCATACTGTGCAATATCAAATCCGTTTGAATTTTTAGCCATAATGGTTAAACGTTCTAATGTGTTCTGATTTTGGGATTCGGTTAATAAAAAGCAATACGATTTTAAATCACCTCTGCCAACACGGCCACGAAGCTGGTGTAACTGAGATAAACCAAACCTATCACAACCGTAAATAACCATCATTGTAGCGTTTTTAACATTAACACCAACTTCTATTACTGTTGTTGATATTAAGGCCTTTATTTCGCCTTTATTAAAGGCATCCATCACTTGATTTTTTTCTTCAGCACTCATTTTTCCGTGCATTAAAGCAATTGGTATATCCTTTAAATATCCGGAAGATAATTCTTCAAACAAGCCTTCTGCTGATATTAAAGTGCTTTCTTCATCTTCTTCTATTAACGGACATACAAAATAAGCTTGTCTACCTTCTAAAAGTTCATTTTTAATATATTTAAGCATATCTGCTTCCCTATTTTTTGTTATAACGGAAGTAGATACTTTTTTTCTGCCTGCAGGCATTTCATCAATAATTGAAATATCAAGATCGCCAAACACGATTAACGAAAGTGTTCTTGGGATAGGTGTTGCTGACATTACAAGTGTGTGTGGTGAATTACCTTTATTAAAAAGTTTTGCCCTTTGTTTAACGCCAAATCGGTGTTGTTCATCGCAAATAACAAGCAAAAGATTATTATATTCAACGCTTTTTTGAATCAATGCATTTGTTCCTACAATAAACCGTGCTTGCCCACTTTTAATTTTATCTAAGGCAGTTCTTTTTTCACTTAAAGAAAGCGAGCCTGATAAAAAGCATACGTTTTCTTCACCAAAAAAATCAACCAATTGCAAATAATGTTGCCTTGCTAATATTTCAGTAGGCGCCATTAACGCACTTTGCCCACCGTTCAAGAAAGCAAAAAGCATTGAAATAAAGGCAACAATTGTTTTGCCGCAACCAACGTCACCCTGAACAAGACGGTTCATCGCCTTGCCACTTGTAACGTCAGAATAAATTTCCTGTATGGCTTTAATCTGCTTATTTGTAAGCTTATAAGGAAGTTTATTTACAAATCCAGATACCGTTTCTTCATCAATAGAAAATACCTTACCTGCTTCCTTTTCGTTTTGCTTCTTTCGTAATTTAATATAAAGTTGAATATTTATAAGTTCTTCAAAACTTAAACGCCTTCTTGCCTTTAAAAGTGCATCATTATTATCAGGAAAATGCACGTTTTTAACCGCATACTTTCTTAATGCAAGATGGTGTTTTAATCTAAAATCATCATCAAAAACTTCAGGTTCGTTTTCAACACAGTATTGAATCGCCTGCATCATTATATTGCGCATTGATTTTTGATTTAATCCGCTTGTTGAAGGTAAACGATAAACAGGAACAATATTAAGTTCATCTTCATGTTCAATGCTTGGATTCATTAAACGACGTCTGCCCTGTTTAATTTCAATTTTACCATAGAGATAAACATCAGAATTTATTTCAATATTTTTTGCAACATAAGGCTGATTAAACCATATAGCCTGTGCTCTGCCTGAAACATCTTCAATATCACAAGTTACGATACTAAAATTTTTTCTTGGATATTTTACAACAGGCTTGGTTACACACCTAACCTTAAAAAGCGACTGTTCATCAACAGCCGCTGCATTAAGCTTTGATATTGTTGTAAGATCCCTATAAGTTATAGGAAGATAGGCTATCAGATCCTCAACGCTGAAAATATCAAGCTTATTAAGTGCTTCAATACGTTTAGGACCTAAACCTTTTAAAACTTTAAGTTCCATATAATTCCTTATATTTTAACAAATCTGTGGTTGCCAAGGCAATCGCAGAAATATATTGCTTTTTCACCGTTATTTGAAACGGTAAATGTATTTTTTAGTGTTGGCATATTTGGTGTACGCACCGAATAATCTTCCGTGATATAGGTTCCATTTTCAATTCTGCCAACTGAAATATACGTTAAATACTGAAGCCCATCATTATATTTTGGTAAATCAATATCAACGTTTAACGTGCGATATGCATCAAAAGAAACGGTTATTGTTTCATCAGATTCTTGCTTGCTTAAGGAAATTCCTGCTTTATCATCTGCAACAGAAGTATGATAAATTGTAATATCAACGTTGTTTCGTGCAGTAAGCCTGCGCCTGAAGGTTAAAAGGCTTAAACTTGATTTATCAATGCCAAGATACCTTCTGCCGTTATTTATGGCACTAATCAGTGTTGTACCGCTACCTGCAAACAAATCACAAACAATATCGCCTTTTTGTGAACAAGAACGAATTATTCTATCTAAAAGTTCAAGGGGTTTTTGGGTTCCAAATCCCGTGCGTTCAGGATGTTTTTGTTGAAGATGGGAAATTTCCCAAACATCATCAAACGAAACGATATCATCTTCGTAATATTTATATTCTTTACCGTTACTTTTAATGGAAAAATAAACTCTGCCATCAATATCAACAGAACGTTTCATATGATTATGGCGTTTATCGGTTCTTGCCCTGCCCGCTGCAGCAGGATTGATCTTAACCTTTGAAGTTTTACCATAAATAAAGATATTATCGTGTTTTGAAGGGAATGATGTTTTACTGCTTCCACCTGAACGATAATGCCATATAATTTCATTTATAAAAGAATTTTCACCAAACACTTCATCAAGAAGCAAACGAACATGGTGGGATGCATGCCTATCAACGTGCACACATATAACACCATCATCAGTTAAAAGTTCTTTCGCCCCAATAAAAATTTCTTTTAAAAAATTAAGGTATGCTTCTTTACTTTCCCAGGAATCAGAATATGATGGGATACGTGTATAATACGCCCTATCACCTGCATATCCCTTTTCACCTACAGGCATACTTGCATCAAATTCACGCCCTGTCATAAAAGGCGGATCAAAATAAACAAGCTTAACCTTTCCTTTATATTCATCAATAAGGCGAGGCATAACTTCTAATGAATCTGCAAGGTAAAATTCACCGTAAACTGTTTCATCAAAGCTATTATTTACATAAATTTTTTCACTGTTAATTAGCATAATATCACCAAATAATTATATACAAATACAATATTATTTATTACCGTTTTTTTCATTCTTTTTTGCGTTACTGAAAATAAAGCCTACAAAACAGACAATCGCAACAACAATCAACACAATTTTATACCAGTTTGCCATTAACAAACTTGCATCAAAATCATCTAAAAACGTAGGTTTTGGCGTAACGTTTTCACCTTCAAGATATGCGCTTGCACAAAAAACTTTATCTGAAAACACAAAAAGAAAAAGCAAAGCAGTTAATAAAATTTTGTTTATGATTTTCATTAAATCACCTATTGTTTTTATTTATTTAATTATACCATTTTTTACATATAATTTCAAGAATATATTT
>JAZSPY010000089.1:0-57433 GCA_045537705.1 Clostridia bacterium | reverse complement strand
TGGCATTGTGGCAATAATCATCATTAAAAAGAAAAAGAATGGCTAAAAATCCACAACTTCTTTAAATATTAAGCCTAAATCTTTAAATATTGCGCGTTTTTATTTTTTGTGCACATTGATTTTTTTAGCGCGTAATGATATACTATGTATATATAAAATATTATTATGGAGGAAATTATGAAAAAGTTTTTATCATTATTTCTTGTATTCATTTTTGTACTTTCTGCTTTATCAGGGATAACTATCTTTGCTCAAACAGAAGAACTTTTAAAAAACCCGGGTATTGAAGATGGCGATAAAGGTTATTCTCCTTACGGCGCCGCAACGTATGAAATTGGCAAAAAATATGCCCATTCAGGCAACAAGGGTATCTTGATTAAAGAAAGAACAAGCCAATATGGTACCGTTGCACAGGATATCAGAAATATCCTTACGTTAAACGGCCCCGGTAAATATAAAGCAAGCGTTTGGGTTCGCCTTGAAGAAGAAAGCGATACACCCATTAACTGTATGCTTGTTTTAAACGTTCAATCAAACGAACAAGAATCTGCAAAATACTATGGTAGTGGCCAAAAGAAATTAACTACCCAGTGGCAACAGTTCACCTTTGAAGGCAAAATTGAATTTGATCCTATCAAAGGTTTTAAAACTGCTTTAATTTATCAGCAAAGTTACGGTTCAGGCGGTGTTGCGCCTAACGTTCTTGTTGATGATTTTTCATTAGTAAAAATAGATGAAGTAAACGGTGTTCCGTTAGATCAGGTTGAAGGCGGTGCCGCACCGGACAACACTTCATCTGCACAAAAGGGAAAAGAAATGCTTTCAAACCCCGGCTTTGAAGAAGGCGATGAAACTGACTGGGATGCTAATGGTAGGGGCGATGTTGAAATTAGCGAAGATTACGCACATTCCGGTGACTTTGGTTTAGTAATCAAAGGCAGATCCAACGATATGTCCCATTCACAAAACCTTGAAGACGCTTTAACTCTTTACGGTCCTGGCTCATATCGGGCAAGCGTTTGGGTAAAACTTCCTGAAGATTTTGATCCCGGCGAAAAAGAATATGAAGGTCAATTACGTGTTATTTTCAGAAAGAAAGATGGCTCCGGCACAAGATATCATTCAAGTGCCTGGAAAGTTTTAAAATCAGAATGGCAACAGTTTGCTTTAAATGCTGAAATGGAATTTGAAGCAGGCGCAGGCTTTGAAGAAGCAAAGATTTTCTTCTATACAAAAGGATGTCCCGATATTGTTGTTGATGATTTTTCACTGATTAAAACTTCGGCAGTTTCAGGCGTTGATCCTAACAGTGTTCAAAAGGAAGAATATGCCGATTACAAAATGGAGCATATTACAACCTTAACTTCACCAAGGGAAGAAGAATTTACCTTTGGTGCAATCCGTTGGGACTGCTGGCTTAATACAGGTGTTTCTGCAGGTAACGTTATGCAGGTAGAAAAAACTCTTTCACCTAGTGAATACCATTTCCGTGCACCCTTCTTTGCTACTATCACAGAAGAAGGAAATATTTCACTGCCCCGTCCTTCACAGGAAATTTTTGATCAGGAAATGCTTTATGCAAAGGAAGCAGGTATTGATTACTTTGCTTACCTTTGGTATGATGGTGAAATGTCTGCAGCAAGAAAACTTCATCCCACAAGCCAATATAAAGATGACGTTAAGATGGTAATGATGCTTTCAAGTAATAGTTTTAATAAAACTGTTGCCCGTAATGAAATCATTGAACATTTTAAAGAATCCTACTATTTTACGGTTTTTGATGGCAGACCTTTAATGTATTATTACCTTACCACAAGTAATAAAAATTCTGAATTACAGGCTGCACAAAAGGAAATCAAATATTATCGTGCAAAATGTGAAGAACTTGGTATTCCTGCACCTTACGTTGTTATTATGAATATGAGTGGTCAGGAAGCAACAAAGATTTACGGTGATGCTTTCTCAAGATATTCTGTTGGCGGAACAAGTGATAAATCCTTTAATGAATTTATTACAGGCGTTCAGAATAACTGGTTTGGTTATAATACCTCACAGGTACAGTACGTTCCTAACCTTACTTTCGGTTGGCACGCTGAACCAAGATATAAAAATCCTGTTCAATGGATGAAGGTTGACGAAAATTCCTGGGTTCCTTATCCAACTGATGAAGAAATGTATGATCATATTTCTTATGCTCTTTCATATATGGATCATCCCAACGTTCAGCTTAAAACAAAATTAAATACAGTTATTTTCTATGCCTGGAATGAACATGATGAAGGTTCCTGGATTTGCCCCACCCTTGCGGTTGATGAAAACGGTAATCAGCTTTATAATGATGATGGCACAAAGAAAATCAATGATAGCCGTGTTAAAATTGTAAAGCAGGCTATTGATGATTTTAAAGCAGGAAAAAGAACTGAAATCATAGTTGATGGTATTTCAAACGTTAACACACAAACTGTTAAACCTACACAGAACCATGGTAATAATAACAATCCAGATAATAACAATTCTTTAGGTTTATATATTGCTGTTGCCGCAGGTGCTCTGGTTGTTTGCGGTGCAGTTATAGTAACTATTATTATCATTAAAAAGAAAAATAAAAAAGAGGAAGTACAAAATGAACAGGGTGAATAAAACTACTTATGGTGCAATTCGTTGGGATGCATGGTACCCTGCAAGGGAAGCAACTGATACAAGTGCCCAAAGTTTAAAAGCATTATCTAAACCCGAATATCATTTCCGCGCACCTTTTTTTGCTGAAATTGATGAAAATGGCGAAGTTTATATTCCTGAATATTCACAAGAAATTTTTGATAAAGAAATGGAATATGCAATAGATACCGGTATTGATTATTTTGCTTACGTTTGGTATAGTCATTCAGGATTAAGAATGGCACGTGATTTTCACAAAACAAGTAAATACAGAAATCAAGTTAAACTCTGTGCATTTTTAGATAATAACGGAATTTTAAAAGATTATGCTCATGTTGAATTACTTCAGCTTTTTAAAGAAGATTATTATCAAAAAATAAATGATAGGCCTCTTGTTTATTACTTTGCCTGGCATCACACCGTTGATAAAATTAAACAGGATATTGCTTTTTATAAAGAAGCCTGTTTAAAAGAAAACATTCCTACACCTTTCTTTGTTGTTTGCGGTATCGGTCCTAAAACCATTAAAGAAATGGGCGCAGATGCAATTTCAAGGTATTCAATTGGCGGATCAAATAAAACTTTCAGAGAGTTTTTGGATAAAGACGTTTATACTCTTTGGCAGCGCCATCATAATGAAAGCAGAGAAGAAGGTATTGATAATATTTTACCGCTTTCTGCAGGCTGGCATCCACATCCAAGATTTGATACGCCTGTTACCTGGATGAAAGTTGAAGAAAACGATTATGTTGGTTATGCATCTGAAAACGAAATTAAAGAACAATATAAGTTTGCAAAAGAATATTTATTAAATCCTGATAATTTTGATGTTACAATATCCAATACCTGCATAATTTATGCCTGGAATGAACATGATGAAGGCGGTTGGCTTTGCCCAACTTTAAAAGTTGATGAAAACGGTAACCAACTTTATGATGATTTTGGTAAAAAACTTATTGATACAGGTAGGCTTGATGCAATAAAATCAATTATAAAATAACAAAAAAACTACTGATTTTTTCAGTAGTTTTTTCTTTTCACATTATATAAACATACGTTGTTGATAACTTAATTTAATAAAGTATTTATTTTGCTTGCTTTTTAAAAATTGTCAACTTATCCACATATAAATAAATTCACTTAGTTAACAATATTTTTATAAAATTTACAAATTTTAAGTTATCCACATACCTGTTATTTACTTTTAAATATTTTTTACAATTTTATATATAACTATTGCAAAAAAACATTAAAAATGGTATAATAATATTAGTAAAATCCGTGATTTTTTTACTTTTTAAAAAAAGTTATTAAAATCTGTCAACAATTAAAAAACTGCTCGTCCACAGGCGTTTTTTAGTTAAAATTCAGTTATAATAAGGGTTTTAAAAGTTATCCATATTATAAACATAGCTTATTATGAATATGATTAAATATATTCATTTATTATTATATTAAGGCGAGGTAAAAATTATGATTTTTTCATGCGATAAGGCCACGTTATTAAACGGATTAAATATTGCTTCAAAAGCGCTTCCATCAAAAAGCGTTAATCCTATTTATGAAGGTATTTTATTTAATGCAAGAAATTCAGATATTGTTTTAACAACAACAGATTCTTCATTAACAATTCAAACTAAAATTGCAGCAGATATTGAAGAAGAAGGTCAGGTTGTTATTAACGGTAAATTCTTTAATGAAGTTATTCGTAAAATGCCTGATGGTATGATTAAAATTAAAGGTGATTTTACTAACGGAATTGAAGTTACAAATAACTTTACAAAAATAAATATTTCTGCACTGGATCCAAGTGAATATCCTGCACTTCCTGTAATTGACAGGGATAGTTTTATTACCATTCCACAGGGCGATTTAAAGAAGATGATTAACCAAACTATCTTTGCAACTGCAACTGATGAATCAAGGCCTATTTTAACAGGTTGTTTATTTGATATTGATAAAGAAAATATTACAGTTGTTGCTTTAGATGGTTGCAGATTATCTTTAAGAAATTCATATTTACAAGATATTGCAGAACCTATTAAAGCAATTATTCCTGCTCGCGCACTATCAGAAATTATTAAAATTATTTCCGATAGTGATGATTTAGCAAGAATTTATATTCAAAAAAGCTTCTGTATGGTTGAAATTGAAGAAACTAAGATTATGACCCGCTTAATTGAAGGTGAATTTGTTAAGTACAGGCCTATTATTCCAACTAATATGACAAGTTCGGTTATAGTTAATCGTATTGAACTTTTAGAAGCTATTGACCGTGCCTGGCTTATTGTTAGGGAAAACGTTCGTAATAATTATATTTTATTTAAGTTTAATGAAGATAAACTTGTTATTACTTCACGTTCTGATACAGGCAACGCTTATGAAGAAGTAAACGTTCAAGGTAATGCTTCACCTATTGAAATCGGTGTAAATCCAAGATATTTTGTTGAATGTCTTAAAAACATTGAAGATGAATTTATTAAGTTTTCATATACAACAGCAACAAGCCCCACAGTAACAACCCCTGTTGATGGGGATAAGTATTTATATTTAATTTTACCGGTAAGATTATAATATGTATTTATCTAAATTACAGCTCTGGAATTTTCGGTCATATGAAAATCTGGAGCTTAATTTTCCTAATGGAATAACAATTTTATATGGCGATAACGGTCAGGGTAAAACTAATATTGTTGAAGCGATTTACCTTTTATGTACAGGAAGAAGTCATCGTACAAATCGTGAATACGATATGATAAAGTTTGATAAGCCTTGGGCAAGAATAAGGATTGAAGATATTCAAAAAGATGGTAGACATACTGTTGATATGGTTATGGCGCGGGGGCAAAAAAAGCGCATTTTAGTTAACGGTCTTGCCATTTCAAGAATAAGTGAAATATTAGGGCAATTAAGCGGTGTTATTTTTTCACCGGAAGATCTTGATTTAGTAAAAGAAGGCCCGCAAAAACGCCGTAGATTTATGGATATTGAACTTTCGCAGGTTTCTAAAAGTTATTTTTATGCGTTAAACGAGTATAATAAGGTTTTAGAACAGCGTAATTCATTATTAAAGGAAACCACAAAAGCAAACGATTTATTTGTTTGGGATACTCTTTTAGCACAAAGGGCGGTTCCTATTATTAAGGCAAGGCGGGAATTTTGTAAACGTCTTCAACCTTTAGTTAATCAGATGCATCAATATCTTTCTTCTAATAAAGAAGAACTTAACTGTATATATAAGGATTCAGTTTTTAATAGGGAAGATATTGAACAGGCAATGCTTGAACTTTTAGAAAAAAATCACGAAACTGATCTTAAACGTGGTTTTACAACAATTGGCCCCCATAAAGATGATATTATCATAAAACTTGGGGATATTGATTTAAGATATTTTGGTTCACAGGGTCAACAAAGAACGGCAACGCTAGCGTTAAAACTTTCTGAACTTGAAATGATGAAAGAAGATTTAGGCGAATATCCCGTACTTTTACTTGATGATGTGCTTTCTGAATTAGACCCAACTAGACAA
The DNA here is from genome assembly GCA_045537705.1 of Clostridia bacterium. Classification (GTDB taxonomy): domain Bacteria; phylum Bacillota; class Clostridia; order Christensenellales; family QALW01; genus UMGS1322. Next base: position 51,246 of record JAZSPY010000089.1, on the reverse strand, counting down.
AAACTGCTTTTAGATAAGATAAAGGATGTACAAACGATTATTACCGTTGCACAACCGGTAGATTACTTTAAAAATATGAATGTAAACTTCTTTAAGGTAGTAAAAGGCAAGGTATGGAAAGAATAGACGTTGGAAGCGTAAAAATAAATAATTTTGTTTTAGGCACCGGCAGATTAGGGAATATAAAATATAAAAAAGAATGTTTTAATATTTTAGACAGATATCTTGATTTATGTTATAATACCTTGGATGTTGCAAGAAGTTATGAAGAAGGCAGAGCAGAAGAATTTTTAGGGGAATATCTTAAAAATAAAAACAGGGAAAAAGTTGTTTTAATTTCAAAAGGCGGATTTCCTAAAGATAAAACAAAAATGCATCTGCCACGATTAAGTAAAAATGAACTTCAAAAGGATATTGATGCTTCTTTAAAAGCGTTAAATACAGATTATATTGATCTTTATTTTTTACACAGGGATGATATTTCAAAATCACCTGAAGAACTTATTGAAATCGCAAACGGATTTATTAAACAGGGTAAAGTTAAAGAAATCGGTGCTTCTAATTGGACTGCAGGCAGGATAGATTCAGCAAACGAATACGCTTTAAAAAGCGGGCTAAAACCATTTAGCGCAAGCCAGATAAACTATTCTTTAGCGCAAACTACCCCCGCATTAACAGGGGATATAACCCACGTTGTTATGAATGATATTGAATATAGTTGGTATAAGGAGACTAAATTTCCCTTAATTGCGTATTCAGTACAGGCAAAAGGCTTTTTTTCAAAGCAGATAACAGGTGAAACTTTAAAACCGTCAGGGCAAAAATCATATTTGCCACTAAAAGAAAACTTCAGGCGGTTTGATAGAATAAATCAATTATCAAATGAAAAAAACGTAAGTATTCCGGCACTTTTACTTAGCTACGTGCTTTCAAAAGGCTTAAACGCTTCAGTTATCGGCGGTTTTTCAAATGTTGAACAGCTTTTAATTGCAGAAAAAGGAATACATATAAGATTAACAGAAAAAGAGATAAACTTTTTAGAAAAAGGAATTTAAGGAGATAAAAATGAAAGTCAGAACTCGTTTTGCACCAAGCCCCACAGGTAATATGCATATCGGTAACCTTCGTACAGCGCTTTACGGCTACCTTTTTGCAAGAAAAACAGGTGGAGATTTTGTAGTAAGAATTGAAGATACGGATCAGGTTCGTTTACAGGAATCTGCAACAGAGATTATTTTTAAAACCTTGGAGCAGACAGGTTTAACTTATGATGAAGGTCCCGGTAAAGAAGGGAATTGCGGCCCATATTTTCAGTCAGAAAGAAGACCTATTTATTTAGAATATGCAAAAAAACTTATTGAAAAAGGCGCAGCATATTATTGCTTCTGTACTGATGAACAGCTTGAAAATGATAGGGCAGCAGCTGAAGCAAAAGGCGAAACATATAAATATCCCAAAACTTGCCTTAATTTAAGTAAAGAAGAAATAGAAAAAAGAATCGCATCAGGGGAAAAGTACGTTATCCGTCAAAACACACCTGAAAATAAAGAAGTTTCTTTTGATGATGCAATTTTTGGCCACGTAACAGTAAATTCAAACGATTTAGATGATATGATTCTTTTAAAAAGCGATGGCTTGCCCACATACAACTTTGCAAACGTTGTTGATGATCATTTAATGGGCATTACCCACGTTTTAAGGGGATGCGAATATCTTTCTTCAACACCAAAATACAACCTTTTATATGAAGCTTTTGGCTGGGAACCCCCCATTTACGTGCATTTACCCCTAATTATGCGCGATGCACAACATAAGCTTTCAAAACGCCACGGTGATAAATCTTTCCATGATTTATTAGATGATGGCTTCTTAACGGATGCAGTTGTAAATTACATTGCTCTTTTAGGCTGGAACGATGGATCAAACAAGGAAATCTATACAAGAGAAGAGTTAATTGAAGCATTTTCTTTAGAAGGCATCAGTAAATCACCATCAATTTTTGATATAAATAAGCTTCGTTGGATGAATAGCGAATATATTAAGGCTATGGATTTTGATACTTTCTACGAAATGGCAAAACCGTGGCTTGAAAAAGAAGAAAGCCTTAAACAATACGATAGCAGAAAGTTATTAAAGCTTATACAGTCAAGAACTGAAATTCTATCTGAGATTCCTGAAAAATTAAAATTCTTACCTGTTGTTGCAGAGCATTCAACTGAAATGTACTGCCATAAAAAGTTTAAGTTAGATTGTGCCGGCGCAAAGGAAAGCTTAATTCAGGTTTTAGCTAAATATGAAAGCTTAACAGAATGGAGCGAAGAAACTATTCACGATGCGTTAATTTCCTTAGCACAGGAAACCGGCAAAAAGAACGGTATGATAATGTGGCCTGCCCGTGTTGCTCTTTGCGGATTAGATTCAACACCCGGCGGTGCAGTTGAATTAGCTGATATTATAGGCAAGGAAGAAACTTTAAAACGAATTGAAAATGCAATAAAAATGTTTAATTAAAAGAAAACAGCGTTGAAAAACAACGCTGTTTTTTTATTGTTTTGCTGTACGTTTATATTCTGATGGGGTCATTCCCGTTTCTTTTTTAAACACTTTAGAAAAATGATATATGCTTGTAAAACCGCAAGATTGGGCAATATCATTAAAAGAAATAAAATCGCTTATTATTAACCCTTTTGCTTTTTGTATTTTTTGCATTGTTATGTATTTTGATGGTGGCATACCAAAATTTTTAACAAAAAGCTTTCTGAAATACACACAACTTATACTACAAAGGGATGCTAAAAATTCGTTTGATGGCATAGCGGAAGAAATATTTTCTTCAATATATGTTAAAGCAGGCATTAAAAGCAACGTGTTTTGCTTTGGTACGTAATCTTTTGTAAGCTGATCAACCAGTTTAGTTAAAAAACGGTAGGCATCTGCAAGTAAAAAAACGTTTTGCCCAATTTCATTAAAATTAAGGGTGTGTTCTATTCTTTTAAAAAGACTGATAAATTCTTCAACATTTGTTATCGGAATAGAAAGAATTTCACTGTTTTCAATTGTTGTGGTATTAAATTCAATTAAAAAACAGGTGCCTTCTTCTAAACAGGAGTATTCATAATCACAACCCTTTGGCAAAACAACGATATGGTTACGGTCTAAAATAAAATCCTTTCCGTTTTGCTTATATATTGTTGAACCCTGGGTTTTAATTAAAATTCCTGTATATTCCCGGTTGATTTTTTTAGAACTTGCGCCCTTTTTTAAAGAAATGCGGTTTGCTGCAAGCACGTTAAGTATTATCAAATCATATAAATAGTTTTTCAAAAAAACACCACCTTATTTACTTATATTATACTGATAATCGTAAAAAAAGCAATAATAAAAAATATATTTAGTATCATTTTAGATAAAAAATAAAGGGCAAAAAACTTGCCCTTAGTTTTTTAATCAAAAACACCCGTTGAAAAATACTTGTTGCCTGAATCTGCGAAAAGTACAACAATGTTTTTGTTTTCTTCCTGTTTTGCTATTTCTATGGCTGCTTTTAAAGCTGCGCCTGAACTGATTCCTGCTAAAATATTTTCTTTTTTATATAAAAGATTGGTGTAATAGTAAGCATCACTATCCGAAACAGTTAAAACTTTATCAAGAATTGTTTTATTTAAAGTGTTTGGCACAAAATTTGCGCCGATTCCTTGAATTTTATGTGAAGAAGCATAACCTTTTGTTAAAAGGGGCGAACTTTCAGGCTCAACGCCTATAATCTGAACGTCTTTATTACGTTCCTTTAATAACTTGCCTGTGCCTGAAATAGTTCCGCCTGTGCCGATGCCCGCAACAAATATGTCAATATTGCCGTTTCTTTCGTTCCAAATTTCAGGGCCTGTTGAATAATAGTGGGCAAGGGGGTTAAGGGGGTTATTAAACTGATCAAAAATTATTGCATCAGGGTTTTCGTTTTTTATTTCTTCCGCTTTTGCAACTGCGCCTTGCATACCTTGTGCGCCGGGGGTTAAAACAACTTCCCCACCGTAAGAAGTTATTAAATCAATCCGTTCCTTGCTCATATTATCAGGCATAACGATTATTGATTTATAACCTTTAATTGAAGAAATTAAAGCGATGCCGATACCTGTGTTACCGCTTGTTGCTTCAACAAAAACGGTATCCTTATTTAATAAGCCTTGGGATTCATAACTATCAATAATGTATTTTGCAATTCTATCTTTAGCGCTCCCGCCGGGATTAACGCCCTCAATTTTTGCAAAGATATTTGATTTTAAGTTAAATTCCTGCTTTATTTGGCGCAATTCAACTAACGGAGTATTGCCAACAGGCTGTAATGCAGATGAATTGGTATTCATAATAAAACCTCATAAAATTTATACAAAATGATACTAAATAAATAACATTGGGTCATAACCGTAAATTTGAACTATCTCAAACATATCGGAATTTTTTATATCTTGAACCGTAACAATGCTATCACCATTTTTATCTATATTGATACCCTGTTTGTAAAAGGCATACCATACTAAATAGGCGCATTGAACTGTTCTTGGAACATTTCCTTGCTCTTTATTGAACACGCCTGCAAGTGGCGAATAGGTAATGCCCATTAAATCATCTTTTGCATCCTTTGCAATTTCTTTTAATTGATCGTCAGTTGTATTTTTTAGGCGAAGCATCATAAAAGTAGGGTAATATTCCCAGGAAGAAATACCATAAATACTGGTAGGCTGAAAGATAATAGGTGCTTCTAAAACAGAATACTTATCAATCACAAGCCCTGCATGGCCGTGGCGCCAAGCAAACGAATGGCTTGATTCCATTATTAAAACGTATCCGGGCAAAACATCAAACATCTCAAAAGCGCGGGTGTAAGCCCCCGATTCTGTTACACTGTATTCCATAGAAGTGGTAAAGGCTTCGCGAACGCATTTAATTTCATGTTGCTTAAAAAAGTTATCCTGAAATTTTAAAATGCGCGGAATAAAGTTTTCATCGTTTTTTATTTGGTCAATAGCCCATTTGCCAAGCCCTGTTTGAATAAAAAGCGCTTTATAGTCTTCTTCGGTAAAATCTGATTTTTCTAAAATGGGGAGAAGGTCTGTTTTTTCATAAACAGGTGAAAAGAAAGCGTTATTATGTAAAGTAATAACGCAAAATATTCCACAAACAGCCAATATAAAAGCAAGAGATAAGGCGATTAGGGAAAAAATTCTTTTCTTCATCAGTTTTTAACAGCGTCATAAATAACGCGAATAGCTTTTTCAAGGTTTTCTTCATCAACACCGATAATAATGTTGATTTCACTTGAACCCTGATCAATGGTGCGGATATTGATGTGTTCTTTGCCTAAAGCGGTAAAGATTTTACCTGCAATACCTGCGCTTTTTGCCATACGATGACCAACCACCGCTAAAAGCGCAAGACCGGGAACGTATTCAACTGAATCGGGATTTAATTCATCCTGAATAGCTTGTAAAACGTGGTCTAATTTACCCTTAATAGCCTTTTCGTTTAAAACAGCGGTCATAGTATCAACACCTGAGGGAAGATGTTCAAAAAGTACGTTGTTTCTTTCAAAGATTTCCAAAAATCTTCTGCCGATACCAAGTTCAGAGTTCATCATACTCTTTTCAATGGTAATAGCACAGTAACCCTTATGGCCTGCAATACCGGTAATCTTCATAGTATCAACCTTCTGATCTTCAGAAAGCTTGCTAACGATCATAGTGCCGTCATCCTGGGGCGCATTGGTGTTACGAATGTTGATGGGAATACCGCTTTGCTGAACAGGGAAAACTGCATCCTGATGTAAAACTGCAGCGCCCATATAAGAAAGTTCCCGTAATTCCTTATATGTAATAAACTTAATAGCCTGTGTTTCAGGAACGATTCTTGGATCAGTTACCATAAAGCCTGAAACGTCAGTCCAGTTTTCATAAAGATCAGCGTTTATTGCACGTGCAACAAGGCTGCCTGTAATATCACTGCCGCCACGAGAGAAAGTTTTAATGTTTCCATCAGGGCGAGAACCGTAAAATCCCGGAATAACTGCTCTGCCATATTTTTGAAGGCGCTTTGCCATAACTGTATTAGTTTTTTCAGCATCTAAAACACCGTGGCCTGTAAAGAAAACAACTTCAGCGGCATCAATGAATTTTATATTAAGATATTCAGCCAATAAGATACCGTTAAGGTATTCGCCGCGGGAAGCAGTGTAATCAATAGTTGCACCGTTATCAACTTTTTCTTTAATTTCGCTGATTAAAGCCTTAACGTCAGTTTTTAAGTTAAGATCTTTACGGATGCTTTCGTAGCGTTCAAAAATCTTATCAAAAACTTCTGTTGTATCTTGTTCAGCGCTTGCTAAAGCGTAGCACTTATATAAAAGATCGGTAACCTTTTCATCGTTTTTATCTCTTTTGCCGGGGGCAGAAGGAACAACAAACTTACGGGCTTCATCAGCCATAATAATATCTTTTACCTTTTTAAACTGTTTGGCATCTGCAAGTGAACTGCCGCCGAATTTTGCAATTTTGATCATTTTTTATCTCCTATTTAATTTTTCTTGCTTCAAAATAGTATCTTTTATCAATGCCCATTCCCATTGAAAAAGTTTTTCTTGGCAAAGCACCGTTTTGTAAAACTGCAGGGAATAAGTCTTTTTTATCTAAACTTGGTATTAAAACGCCAACGGTATTTTCATTTTGCGCATTCTTAATAACCTGCTGGGGCTCGTGAATATAATCAACAACGCCCGTGTTCTTTGATAAATATGCATCTATTATATTCTGTATTGAGCCTACCGTCAAGTAATGTGAGGGCGAAATATAAAAATCTTTTTGGATTTTGCCAAAAACAACAGTTATTTTTTGACCGTTTTCATCAAAATTATCTTCCAAAATTTTTAAAAATTCTTCAACGTTGATATCATAAAGAACCCTGTGAATAGGTTCAAATTCCAACGCCTCATCGTGAAGATTAACGATTTCACATAAAGCATAGCGCGCGGGGTGTGTAAGTTTTTCTTCTTCCGTTAAGGTTGGCTTTAAGTTTTCCCAGCATTTTTTTGCAGTTGCAAGTGAATGGTTTCCGTCACCAACTGCAAGGCGAATAACGTTATCGCCTTTTTTACAATCGGTTTTTAAAAGAGTTTCAAATAAGCGTTCCTGTTCATTTTTATTTATAAGCCAGCCCTTTATACTGCCACCATTTTGCATTAAATCAGTTTCATATAAAAGAGTAAGATTGTTTTTATCAATCTTTTCAATCAAAAGGTTTTCGCTATCGTTTACAAGAAGCATAATATGGGGTAATTCCAAAGGTGCATTTTCCCTGATTTTAACCCTTGGCGGAAGGCGGTCCTCAATAGTGCCTTCAGTTGGGCGGATTAAGGAAGTTGTGCCTTTTTTATACTCATATTCTTCTAAATCACAGGCTAAAACAAAGCCTTTGCGAACTTTACCGTTATGTAAAGTGCGTTCAATATAAATAACGGCATCTTTAATTTCCCTGAACAAACCTTTATTGAGATACGAAACCATATTTTTATTTATCTGTTCAATTCTTTTTGAATTATCATCGCTTAAATAGATTTCAGGGAAAGTAAGATTATAGGTTGAAAAAGCATCTTTTGAAAGATCATCAACCTGTTTCCAGTATTCTTTATCGCCTGTAAACTGATCGCAGGCAACACAGGAGTATTTAAATAAATCAGTATCTTTTTCAGGAAGTAAAACGTTGCACGCTTTAACGGTTGTCATTATAAATCCCCTTTCATTTTTTGTACTGCGGATAAAATCGCCGCTTTGACCTGATGGTAAACGATACCGCCTTGCATATAAAACATATAAGGCTCGCGGATAGGCGCATCACCGCTTAGTTCAATTGAAGCGCCCTGAATAAAGGTGCCTGCTGCCATAATAACTTCATCGCTGTATCCCGGCATCGCCCAGGGTTCAGGGGTAACAAAGGCTTCAACAGGTGAAACCGCCTGAATCTGCCTGCAGAATTCCACAAGGTTTTCCTTATTTTTTAAACAAACGGACTGAATAATACAACCCCTTGGTTCATTATATCTTGGTGATGGATTATATCCGTATTCTTCTAAAATCCGCGAAGCAAAGATAGCGCCTTTAAGTGCCTGTGCAACTGTTTGCGGGGCAAGGAAAATTCCTTGAAAGAATGGAAGATATCCACCTGCGTATGAACCAACTTCTTCACCGATACCGGGGGCGGTCATACGGTAAGCAATTCTTTCAATTAAATCTTTTTTTCCTGCAATATATGCGCCTGTTGGGGCAATACCGCCCCCTGCATTTTTTATTAAAGAGCCAACGATTATATCGGCGCCTGCTTCAATAGGTTCCATTTCTTCAACAAATTCACCGTAGCAGTTATCAACAAAGATAACTGCGTTTTTGTTTACACTTCTTATAACTTGGCAAGCCTCTTTGATTTCAGAAACTAAAAGGCTTGGTCTATCCTGATAACCACGGGAACGCTGAAGCATAATTAAATCGGCGTTTACGGCTTCTTTCTTTAAGCCTTCTAAGTCAAGGCGCTTATTTTTTAAGGGAAGTTCTTGATATGTTGCGCCCATATCACAAAGGGAACCTTCAGTTTCTTCCTTATGGCCGATAATACCTTCTAATGTGTCATAAGGTGCACCGGAAGCAGAAAGAATACGGGTGCCCTTTTTAGTTAAACCTTGCAGTGCTAATGCAAGTGCGTGGGTACCCGAAGCAATCTGTGGGCGCACAATGGCATCTTCTGCTTTAAAAATCCTTGCAAACAAGGTTTTTAATTTATCCCTGCCTGTATCATCATATCCGTAACCGTAGGTTGCGGCAAAATGGGAAGGCTGAATCTTTTCTTCCCTGAAGCAATCAAGAACCCACAGTTGATTTTTTTCCTGTATTTTTTCAATTTTTTCAAACTCGCCTTTTAAAGAAAGTTCAAGTTCTTCTGCCCTTTTAACTAATTTGGGGCTTATACCGTAATTAGTGGTTAAAATGCTCATATAAATATCCTTTAAATGTTATCTAAAATAGTGTTAATGTTTTCATTTAGATCGCCTTGCAACCAGATGGCATCTTCGCTTTTCATCCATGTTATTTGGCGTTTTGCATATCTTCTGCTTTCTTGCTTGACTTTTTCTTTTGCTTCTTCTAAAGAGCATAGCCCTTTAAAATAATCAATAAATTGCCTGCAACCTATTGCTTTATATGGCTGATGATCTTCGGTTAAACCTAAATTATAAAGGTTTTTAACTTCTTTTAACATACCCTGTTCAAGCATAATATCAACGCGCTTATTGATTCTTTCATAAAGAATTTCACGCGGTGGGCTAATGCAAAAAAGTTTAAAATCAAATTCAGTATTTTTTTCTTTTTCCTTAATTGTATCTTTAGGTAAACTGCCTGTTAAAGCGTAAACTTCTAAAGCGCGGATTATCCTTTTGCGATCTTCACTTTTAATTTTAGTTTCAAGGTTTAAACCTAAAAGTTTATTAAAAAGAACGTTGGTTTCTTCTTTTTCAAGATTTTTTCTAATATCAGAAGTATCTTCAGGCATAAAATCAGGGTTATAAATAAGCCAGTGAAAATACATTCCCGTTCCGCCAACGATAATAGGCTGTTTCCTTCGTGAAATAATATCGCGAATCTTTTCTAACGCCATCATTCTGTAATCGTAGGCGGTAAAACGGCCGCTGAAATCAAGAAATCCCATTAAATGATGGGGGATACCTTGTTTTTCTTCTTCTGTAGGTTGGGCAGAACAAATGGGAATATCTTTATAGATCTGCATTGAATCGCAGGAGATTATTTCACCGTTTAATTTTTGCGCCAATTTTACACCTAACGCAGTTTTTCCTGATGCGGTAGGCCCTGCAATAACAATAACTTTCATTGTATCCTCTTAAAACGAACTTCAAGTTCGTGCTTGGTTAAACGAATAAGAATCGGTCTTCCGTGGGGGCAGGTAAGGGGAACGCCCTCTTCTTTTATCAGTTTTAAAAGAAGCGTTATATCATTTTGGGATAACTTATCGCCACCCTTAATTGCGCTTTTGCAAGCCATTTGCATAAGTTTGTTGCGCTTTAATTCCTGTGTGCGCACGTTTTTAACGTTTTCTTCTAAAGAAGATAAAAATCTTTCAGCATTTATAGAACTTAAAACGTCAGGCACTTCTTTTATGCCTAAAGTGTTAAAGCCCATATCATCAATAATAAAGCCCATTTTTTCTAAGTCAGGCATTAAATCAATAACGCAAGCAAATTCCTTTGGCGAAAGTTTTACTAACTGGGGGAATAATAAAATCTGGCTTTTGCCTTCTTCTTCTAAAGAAGCGTTAAGCCTTTCAAAAAGCAAGCGTTCGTGGGCGGCGTGTTGATCAATAATAAAGCAATCATCATTTTGCTCAATCACAATATACGTATCAAAAAGAACCCCTGTAACTTTATATTCATCACTTATTTCTAACGTGATTTCTTCCTGTTTTACTTCTTTTACAGGTTCTGTCTGAATTTCTTTTTCAATCGTTTCGTTTATAAAAACAGGGCTTGGCGTATCCTTTACCTGAAGGGGCGTTTCTTTAAAAAATTCAGTAGTTTTAACTGTTTCAAAGAATTTCTGCGTGCTTAAAGATTCTTCAGGCTTGTATTCAACCTGTTTAGGTAAAACCGTTTCAACTTCTATAATTTTAACTTCTTCTTTTTTGCCTTCGTTTGCAAAAAGTGAAGGAATCTCTTGATTCTCCCTTAAAACCTTTGAGATAATTGAGCTTACCGTATCATAAATTGGTAAACTTTCAGCAAAACGAACTTCCTGTTTTGTTGGGTGCACGTTAACGTCAACAAGATTACCTGAAACCTGCATTTCAAGCACAAAAAATGGGAACTTGCCAATGTTAAGCCTGCCCTGATAACCTTGAAGAATTGCAGAAGAAACAAGATCATTTTTAACGCTTCTGCCGTTTACAAATAAAATCTGACGTGTTCGGTTGTTGCGCTGAATTTCGGCCTTTCCGATAAAGCCTTTTAAGGTAATACCGTTTTTGGTTTCATCAACAGGGATCATATTTTTAGCAACATCTGCCCCAAATACCGCACGAATTGCAGAAAGCAGATTGCTATCCCCGGGTGTTCTTAAAAGAGTTTTACCATCCTGAACATATCTTAAAGAAATTTGGGGGTTAGATAACGCAAGGCGGTTTACCGCTTCAAAAACGTAAGAGGCTTCCTGGCTTGCGCGCTTTAAAAACTTGCGCCTTGCAGGAGTATTAAAAAACAGATCTTCAACAATAATGGTAGTGCCTTCAGCGCATCCGCAAGGGAAAAATCTATCAATAACTCCGCCTGTTAATTCAATCTGTGTGCCTTCAAGGGCGTTTTTAGTTCTTGTTGAAAGGGTAACACGGGAAACTGCGCTTATGGAAGGCAATGCTTCCCCACGGAAACCAAGGGTAATAATATCATTAAGATCTTCTGCAACGCTGATTTTGCTTGTTGCGTGGCGCAAAAAGGCGTTCTTTACGTCTTCTTCTGCCATGCCGCATCCGTTATCGGTAATGCGGATAAAGGCAATACCCCCATCTTTAATTTCAATGGTGATATTTGTTGCCCCTGCATCTATGCTGTTTTCTACAAGCTCCTTTACGATTGAAGCAGGCCTTTCTACAACTTCGCCTGCGGCAATCTTATTGGCAACGCTTGCATCAAGAAGTTTTATTTTCATAATTCACGCTTCGCCTTTTCTCTTAATTCACATAAAACGTTTATGGCTTCAATAGGTGTAAGTGTATTTATATCTACGTTTCTTAATTCTTCTAAAATTGTTTCGGTATTTGTTGAAGTAAAAAGTGTGGTTTGTGTTCCGTTAGGCTGATTTTTATTGTTTACGATATCAGCCTGCTCAAGTTCCTTTAAAAGTTCCTTTGCCCTTTTTAAAACAGGCTTTGGTACCCCGGCAAGATTTGCAACTTGGATACCGTAACTTTTATCAGCACTGCCACGAACGATTTTTCTTAAGAATATAACGTCATCGCCGTATTCTTTTGCGGTAATAGAATAGTTTTTAACGCCGTCCAAAGTACCTTCTAGTTCACTTAACTCATGGTAATGGGTAGCAAATAATGTTTTTGCGCCAATGTTATTTATGTTGGCAATATATTCCGTTACTGCCCAGGCAATAGAAAGACCATCAAAGGTGGAAGTACCCCTGCCGATTTCATCTAAAATAATTAAACTGTTGCTTGTTGCATGTTTAAGTATGGTTGCAACCTCAGTCATTTCAAGCATAAAGGTACTTTGCCCTGCAGAAAGATCATCAGAAGCGCCAACACGGGTAAACAAACGGTCGCAAACGGGAATATCAGCAGAAATACAAGGAACGAAGCAACCTAAATGAGCCATAAGCGTTATTAACGCAACCTGGCGCATATATGTGCTTTTTCCCGCCATATTAGGCCCTGAAATCAGCATAAAACGGTTTTCGCCTTTATCAAGAAAAGCATCGTTTGGCACAAACTGAATAGAAGGTTGCATAACTTCAACAACAGGGTGCCTGCCCCCTGAAATATTTAATATTCCATCTTCATTGATGGATGGGCGAACGTAGTTGTTTTCAGAAGATACGGTAGCTAAAGATAAAACAGCATCTATAACCGAAATTGCCCTTGCAGTGTTTTGCATTCTGAAAAGTGCGTTAAGAAGGGTCTGGCGGATTTCAGAAAAAATAATCTGTTCAAGCTTTAATGCCTTTTCTTCTGAACCTGTAACAAGTTCTTCAGTTTCTTTTAATTCATCAGTTGTATATCGTTCTGCGCCGGCAAGAGTTTGCCTGCGTGTGTAGTTATAAGGAACTTTATCCTTAAAACTGTTGGTAACTTCAATAAAGTAACCGAAAACTCTGTTATATTTGATTTTTAAGGTTTTGATGCCTGTATTTTCTCTTTCACGTGCTTCAATCTGGGCAATCCAGTTTTGGCCGTTTTTAACAGCATCACGGTATTTATCAAGATCTTCATTAAAGCCATCACGGATAACACCACCATCGCGGATAGATTCTGATGGGTTATCATCTATTGCGCGGTTAAGAAGATCGTAAATATCTTCTAAAACGTCAATATCTTCATAGCAATATTTTAATAATGGGCTATTAGCCATTGATAAAAGAGCTTTAATTTCAGGAAGATTTTTTAAAGCCTTACGCATAAAAACAGTTTCTTTAGGTGAAACGGTGCCGTAAGCAACACGGGTGCAGATGCGTTCAATATCGCAGATATGCTCAAGGGCAGAATAAAGATCCTGTGAAAGAGCATAGTTTTCAAATAATTCCTGAACGCCATCAAGCCTTTCCTCAATGTCGTGCTTAATATTTAAAGGGCGCTCAAGCCAGGAAGTAAGCCTGCGCGAACCCATAGGAGTTCTTGTTTTGTTCAGTAACCATAAAAGCGAACCTCTTGTGCCGTGATCCCCTAATGATTTAAAAACTTCAAGATTTTTTCTTGCAGCAGAATCAAGAATAAGCCCAACGTTACTGTCAACGTAATTAAGTGTATTCATATGCTGAAGCGGATTTTTTTGTGTTAAAGATAAGTATTCCCACAAAGCCGCAGCAGCAACAATTGGCAGTTTTTTAGATAAACTTTCTGCGTTTTTAAACCGTGCAAAAAGGTTTTTTGTAATATGTGGCGCCTCAAAAACACTGCTTGCTAAAGAAAAAGGTTTAAACTGTTTTAATATGTGCTGGGGTATGGATTTTGAAGCGTTATAAAATTCTTCGTTTACGATGATTTCGTTAGGATTAATCTCAAAAATAAGATCGCATACCTTTGAAAAACCGGGTTCACTTTCAACACTTGTTATATTAAATTCGCCTGTTGAAACATCTGCCCAGGAAAGTGCGCACTTGTTTTTGTTTAAAGCGATGGATAATAAAAAGTTGTTGTTCTGATTTTTAAGCATATCATCTTCAATGATAGTGCCGGGGGTAACAACCCTAACAACGTCTCTTTCCACAAGCCCTTTTGAAGCCTTGGGATCGGTAAGTTGTTCAACAATGGCAACTTTATAATTCTTTTCAAGAAGTTTATTGATATAGGTGTTTACACTGTGATGTGGAACGCCGCACATAGGGGCGCGTTCTTTTAAACCGCAATCCCTTCCTGTTAAGGTAAGTTGCAGTTCGCGGGATGCGATTTTTGCATCATCAAAGAACATTTCATAAAAATCACCAAGCCTGTAAAAAACAAGACAGTCCTTGTAATTTTCCTTTAATTCAACGTATCTTTGCATCATCGGTGAAAGTCCCATTATTCTTCCTCCAATTCTCCTATTAAAACGTTAAGTTTGATTTTTGTTATTTTTACATTTACGATTTCGCCTGTTAAATCTTTGTTTGCTGCAAAAACAACCGTTCTACCCTGATCGGTTTTGCCTGCAAAAAGATTTTCATCTTTTTTAGCCTTGCCTTCAACAAGCACAGGATAAGTTTTGTTTAAGTAAATTTCGTTTGATTTTAAGGAACATTCTTCGCTTAATTGAATTAAGCGCGCCATACGTTCTTTATTTTTTTCAGGATCAACCTGATCAAGCATTTTTGCAGCAGGGGTACCGATACGCTTTGAATAAATAAATGTAAAGGCAGAGTTAAAACAAACTTCTTTATATAAATCGTAGGTGTCTTGAAAATCTTCATCAGTTTCACCGGGGAAACCTACGATAATATCGGTGGTTATTGCAATTTCAGGCATAGCCGCCTTAAGCTTTTTAACGATGGTTAAGTAATCTTCCCTTGTGTAGTGGCGGTTCATTTTTTCTAAAATCCTGTCTGACCCTGATTGCACAGGCAAGTGAATATATTTACAAACCTTATCACATTCTGCCATAGCTTTAATTAAATCATCAGAAAGGTCTTTAGGATGGCTTGTCATAAAACGGATACGAACTAAGCCATCAATTTTATTTAATTCCCTTAAAAGTTCAGGGAACGAAATATCGCAGTTTTTGCCGTAAGAATTTACGCTCTGCCCTAAAAGAGTTATCTCTTTAACGCCGTTTTCTGCTAAAGAAGAGGCTTCTTTTATGATATCTTCACTTCTTCTTGAACGTTCCCTGCCACGAACGTAAGGAACAATGCAGTAAGAACAAAAGTTATTGCAACCGTACATTATGTTGATAAACGCAAAAGCATCCTTTTCCCTTAAAACAGGCATATCTTCAATAATATCCGTTTCCTTTTCAAAAAGGGAATACTGCTTGTTTTTGTTTAAAGAGTTAAACATTAACTTTGGCATTTCAAAGGTGTTATGGGTGCCAAATACAACGTCAACAAAAGGGAAACGTTTTTTGATTTTTTCTAATGAGCCAACTTCTTGCATCATACAGCCGCAGATCATTATAAGCATATCAGGGCGCTTTTTCTTTTCGCCCTTTAATTTGCCTAAATTTCCTAAAAGTCTGTCCTCAGCGCCTTCACGCACGCAGCAGGTGTTAAAGATAACAGCATCGGCTTCGTTGCGGCTATCACACTTTTCGTAGCCCATTTCTTCAAACATACCCATAAGTGTTTGTGAATCCCTAACGTTCATCTGGCAGCCGTAGGTTTCTACAAAATAAGTGTGTTTTTTATTATTAAAAAACTCTTTTACCTTTAAAAGATATTCTTTTTCTTCCATCTCCTTAAAGGAAAGTACAGTTCTTGCTTGCAAAGGGTAAAGCCTCCCACTATTTAATATAATATAATATATTATATAATAAAAAGCCGAAATAAGCAAAGATTTTTTATTCGGCAAAAATAGAAATAATCCCCCTTTATTAGTTAAGGCAACTTTTTTAAAAGTTTGGTATGATATTTTTAAGGAGTTGAAAAAAATGCTTAAACTAAAAATAACAGGCGAGCTTGATCACCATAATGCAGAAAAAATTCGCAAAAAACTTGATAAAGAAATAATTTCTTCTAAAGCACAAACCATAATTTTTGATTTATCGGAATTAACTTTTATGGATTCAAGCGGAATAGGGGTTCTTTTAGGCAGATACAAACTGTTTGCCACAAAAGATTTGTATCTTTTTGGTGCAAAGGATTCAATTAACAGGGTGTTAAAGATTGCAGGAGTTTATTCTTTAATGCCTGAATATAAAGGAGATGCTATATGAAAAACAGCGCAAGTATAAAATTTTTATCACTTTCACAAAATGAAAGCTTTGCAAGAATGTGCGTTTCTTCGTTTATTGCGCCGCTTAATCCTACGTTAGATGAGATTGCGGATATCAAAACAGCGGTTTCAGAAGGCGTAACCAACGCTATTGTTCACGGGTACCCTGATACAATAGGGCAAATAGAAATGCGAATGAACTACGATAAAAACGTTCTGCACATTGAAATTATGGATGATGGGGTAGGCATTAAGGATATTGAACAGGCAAAAGAACCCTTTTTTACCACTTGCTTAGATGGCTCACGTTCAGGTATGGGCTTTACCGTAATGGAAAGTTTTATGGATGAAATGAAGGTAGTTTCTGCTTTTGAAGAAGGTACCAGGGTAGTTTTAACTAAAAAGCTTGGTGGTAAAAAGTGAAGTGGGAAACGGAAAACACCATAATAAAAATAAAAAAAGCGCAAGAAAAAGATAAAGAAGCCCTTGAATTTTTAATTAAAGAAAACGCGCCCTTAGTTAAATCAATAATCAAACATTACTTAAACAGGGGATGCGATTACGATGATCTTTTCCAGGTAGGGAACTTAGGTTTAATTAAAGCGGTTTACGGTTTCTGCCCCGATTTTAACGTAAGGTTTTCAACTTATGCGGTGCCTTTAATAAACGGCGAAGTTAAAAGGTATATTCGTGATAATAACAGCGTAAAAATGCCCAGGTCTTTAAAAGAAATGCAACAAAAAATACGCTATGCAAGGCAAAAACTTTCGGTTAAATTAAACCGTGAGCCCGGCGCCAACGATATTGCAAAAGAAATAAACGCGTCTATTGAAGACGTGCTTTTGTGTTTGGAAAGTATGCAAACTTTAAAAAGCTTAGATGAACCTATTTTGGATGAAGCGGGCTTAACCTTAAAAGAAGTTATTGTTGATAAAAAGAATAAGGCAAATTTAACTGATAAACTTGCCTTATATCAATGTTTGGATCAGCTGGAAGAAAGGGAAAAAAAGATAATTCTACTGCGTTATTTTAAAAACCTTACCCAAACGAAAACTGCAGATATTATGGGGGTTTCCCAGGTGCAGATATCCAGGATAGAATCTAAAGTTCTTGATAAATTAAAACGAAAATTAGGGTAGACAGTGCAAAAAAAGTTTGGTATAATCTTTTTGGTTTGCGAGGTGTTTTTATGGATTTTACAAGGCTAAAAGATTATATGGATAATATTGATAAAAATATAATTCCTTCTTCAAGAATTATCGTAAAAAAGGGCAACGAAACGCTTTTTGAATACTTCACCGCAAGGGAAGATTTATATTTTGAAGAAAAGGAAAAAGAGCTTTATTATTTGTTCTCCCTTTCAAAAGTAATAACCTGCACAGGTGCGATGCGCCTTTACGAAAGGGGACAGCTTGATTTAGATGCTCCCGTTTCAAAATATCTGCCTGAATTTAACGAGTTATACGTTGGCGGCGATTGGGGCGTTTGCCACGATACCGTTGATGCAACGGTTTTGCCAAAAGCAAAAAATAAGATGTTAATTAAACATCTGTTTACAATGGCTTCAGGTTACAGTTACGATTTAGGGCATCCGCAGATTGTAAAATTACGTAAAGAAAATCCTATGGCTTCCACAAGGGAAGTTGCAAAAGTTATCTCAAAAATTCCGCTTTGGATTCAGCCGGGGGAAAACTTCCGATACGGTTTAAGCCACGATATTTTAGCCGCAGTTTGTGAAGTTATTAGTGGCAAAACATTTTATGAGTTTTTAAAGGAAGAAATTTTTGAGCCCCTTAATATGAAAGATACGTTCTTTTTGCCTGATGAAACCCAGTTAAAACGAATGCATAATCAGTACAACTATTTTGTTGAAACTAACGAACTTAAACAAAACGTTCCCCCCGTTTGCATTTTTGAACTTTCAAAAAATCACGAATCAGGGGGCGCAGGGTTAGTTTCATCATTAAAAGATTATTCTACTTTTGCTTCCTGCCTTGCAACAGGTAAAAGCGAAAATGGGTACGTTTTATTAAAGGATGAAACCTTAGAAAAAATGATAACACCTGCTCTTTGCCCAAGAGCACAGGATTATTTTTCCCATATGCATAAGCCCGGATATTCCTACGGTTTAGGTGTTTGGACTCATATGAACCCCGATATTTCAAAACTTTCAACCCCGATAAAAGAATTTGGTTGGGATGGCGCCGCAGGATCATTAGCGGTTATGGATAAAGAAAGCAAGGTTTCCATTATTTATATGCAACATGTTTTAATGTGCAAGCCTGCAAAACAGATTCATAACGATATAAAATCAATGGTTTTTGATATAATAAATGAATAAAACAAAACGCGATTGAAATTCAATCGCGTTTAATTTTTATTTAAAAAAGTTATATAATCCAACTGCAAAAATTATAAATATCATAATAGGCAAAACGTAGGTGAAATAAGGCTTCATCCAATTTTTTACCTTTAAACCTTTGCCTTGGTTGGCTTCATTTTTAAACTTTTCAAAGCCCCAACCGTAGCGGCAGGTACAGAAGATAACAAATATTAAAGAGCCTACAGGCAAAAGAATATTGCTAACTAAAAAGTCCTCTAAATCAAGAATATTGGAACCTGCTTTAAAAGGAGTAAACCCTGAAAGCACGTTAAAGCCTAAAACACAAGGCAAACATAAAACAAGCATTAAACCGCAGTTAATCAAGCATGCTTTTTTACGTGTTAATTTAAACTGATCCATAGTGCAAGCAATAATGTTTTCAAATACTGCAAACACGGTTGAAAGTGCCGCAAAGGACATAAATATAAAGAACAAACTGCCCCAAAGCCTGCCTAAATAGAGTTTATTAAAAATGTTAGGTAAAGTGATAAATATAAGCGGGGGGCCGCTTTCAACGTTAACCCCATAGGCAAAACAGGCAGGGAAGATTATCAGCCCCGACGTTATTGCAACAAAGGTATCTAAAACTGAAACGTTTACCGCTTCGCCTAAAAGAGAACGGTCTTTGTTTAAGTAACTTCCGAAAATCGCCATTGAGCCAACGCCAACGCTTAAGGTAAAGAACGCCTGGTTCATTGCGCCAACAATAACGTCAAAAAAACCTTTTAAAAGGCTACCGTCACCAACGGTTCTTATGCTTTCAATATTAGGTAAAAGGTAGAATTTTAAACCTTCTAAACCACCGTCTAAGAAGATGCTGTTGCAGGCTAAAACAACCATTATGCCCAAAAGGGCAAGCATCATAACTTTTGTTATTCTCTCCAAGCCTTTCTGAAGTGAAAAAGAGCAAACCATAAAGCCCATAATTATTACGATAAAGGTGAAGATTACCATTAAAACAGGGTTTAAAAGCACTTCGTTATTAAAGAAGTTTTCAACGCCTTTAGCATCAAGCCCCGATAAATCGCCTTTTAGAGTGAAGAAGAAATACGAAAGCATCCAACCGGCAACACAAGTATAAAACATCATTAAAAGATAGTTGCCGATCATCGCGGTATATCCGTGAAGATGCCATTTTGAATTTTTAGGCTGTAATTCCTGATACATTTTTACAGGGCTTTTCTGCGCCGCGCGACCTAAAGAAAATTCCATTGTCAAAACGGGCACACCCATAATAATCAAAAAGAAAATATAGCATAAAACAAAAATTCCGCCACCATATTGGCCTACCATATATGGAAATTTCCATACGTTGCCGATGCCAATGGCGCAGCCTGCGCTTAAAAGAATAAAGCCAAGGCGAGAACCTAATTTTTCGCGCATAAAAACTCCCGGTGAAAAACAATAATTTTTGATGGATATATAATACATTAAAATTATGTAAAAGTCAATAAAATCAGCAGTAAAGCGGGAAAAATAGTTGTATATACTGCTTGTTTATATATTGACAGTTGCTCTTTTTACAATTATAATATTTTTAGCAAATTTTAGATAAGGAGTCGCACAAAATGAGTATCAAAGCAAAAATCGTTTCATCCCTTGAAAAGTGCTTTTTAGATAATTCTGTTGAAGATTTCAACGCCTTAACAAGCGAACAAATCTTTAAAAACCAGAAGTATTATTTTCAGTTTATCTATGAAGCACCAAAAAACGCAAACCTATTTGTTAAACCAAGGGTAGAAAGCGATATTAACGAATATATCACAATCAGGGAAGTTGTAAATATTCCATCAGATATGGCTGTTTATTCACATTCTGATGAAAACCTTTTAAGAAGGGAGCCGGGGCTTTATCCCGATTTAATCAGGCCCCTTAAATATGTTGGTAGTGCACGTTGCCCACACGGTTGCTTAAAAGCGTTCTGGATTTCTTTAGAGCCAAATGGCGAAATTACAGGCAAACATAAAATCACCCTTTTGCTTGAAAAGGTAGTTTACGAAAAAGGCTTAAAGGGCAGTGGCGAAATTTTAGCCAGCGAAGAAATAGAGATTGATATTAAAGACGTTTCTTTACCTGAAAGCGATATTATGGTTTCACAGTGGTTCCACGCTGATTGCCTTGCGGATTATTATAATGTTCCCGTTTTTTCCGATAAGCATTTTGAAATCTGTAAAAACTTTTTACAAACTGCATATGATGGCGGAAGAAATATGATAATTTTGCCACTTTTAACGCTTCCCCTTGATATAAGGCATCATCATTACCGCACAACAGTTCAGTTAATTGACGTTTATAAAACAGGGGATAACTACACCTTTAAATATGATAATTTAGATCGTTGGCTTGATATGTGCCAAGAAATCGGCTTTAAATATTATGAGGTTTGCCCGCTTTTTTCACAGTGGGGCGCAACAGCAACTGCAAAGGTAATGGCTTATGAAAACGGCGAATATAAGCGCATTTTCGGTTGGGATACCCCTGCATTAAGCCCTGATTACAAGAACTTTTTAAGGCAGTTCTTAAAGGCGTTTATTGAACATATGAAACAGCGTGGTGAAGATAAAAAGTGCTTCTTCCATATTTCAGACGAGCCTGAAAAGGAACATCTTGAACAGTATAAAGCATTAAAAGAAATGATCGCCGATATTATTGAAGGCTATGAGCAGGTTGATGCCCTTTCAACTTACGATTTTTATGAGCAGGGCATCGTTACAAGGCCGATTCCATCAATAATGGAGATTAAACCGTTTTTAGAAAATAACGTGCCGGATTTATTGTGCTATTATTGTGGCGGACATTGTATCAACATTTCAAACTGCCATTTTTCAATGTCGTTATCACGCACAAGGTATTTAGGCGTTCAACTTTTTAAGTACAATATAAAAGGCTTTATGAACTGGGGATATAACTTCTATAATAACCGTTGGTCCTATGATCACGTTGATCCGTACCTTTCTTCAACAGGTGAACTTTTCTCAGCCAGCGGCGATACTTATATGGTTTATCCTGCCCCTGATGGAACGGCTTATGAATCCACCCGCTTCTTTGCACTTTACGAAGCCTTTGAAGATTTAAGGGCAATGAAGTTATGCGCAAGCCTTTATTCTTTTGAAGAAACAATAAAAGCTATTGAAGAAATTACAGGCGAGATTCTTTTTGATAAATGCATTTGCGATTCCGAAACAATGTTAAAGATTCGCAAAACCATCAATAAAATGATTTTTGATAAATTAAATTAAGGAGGGAATAAAAATGAACACAAGAATAGTTTCATCTCTTGAACGTTGCTTTTTAGATAGTAAAATTGAAAATTTTACTGAACTTAAAGAAGAAACCATATTTAAAAATCAGATTTATTCCTTTCAGATGCTGGTTGAAGCGGAAGATTTAAAGGGCATGTACAGAATGTACCGCTTTACACCTAAAATTGAAAGCGAAATCAATGATTATATAACGATAAGGGAAGTTGTTCCGCTTCCGTGTGAAATGCCTGCGCCCCACAATCACGATGATCAGCTTGAAAGAACTGAGCCGGGGCTGTTTCCCGAACTTTTACGCCCAATGAAGTATGATGGCAATATGAATATTGTTCCCAATCAAGCAAGGGGTATTTATATTACCGTTGATCCCAAAGGCGAAATTACAGGTGAATTCCAGATAAAAGTTAAAATTTATCGGGTAACTTACGAAGAAGGCTTAAAAGCAACTGATGAAGTTTTAGGGGAACAAACCTTAAAATTAACCATTAAAAACGCAAGTTTGCCCGAAAACGATTTAAAAATTACACAGTGGTTTTATGCTGATTGCCTTGCTGATTACTATAACGTTCCCGTTTTTTCAAAGGAACATTTTGAAATCTGCGAAAACTTTATTAAAAAGGCTGTTGAAGGCGGAAGAAATATGCTTTTAACACCGCTTTTAACTTATCCCCTTGATACACACCACTATGGTGAAAGAACAACCACTCAGCTTGTTGATATCTATAAAATAGGCAACGATTATAAGTTCAATTTTGATAAACTTGGCACTTGGCTTGATATGGCAAACAGATGCGGTGTTAAGTATTACGAAATTTCCCACCTGTTCACACAATGGGGCGCAATGCATGCACCTAAGGTTGTGGCTATTGTGGATAACAAGGAACAAGTTATTTTTGATTGGAACACCGATTCGTTAAGTGAAGAATACATCACTTTTGTTCGGGCGCTTTTAAAGAACTTTATCAAGTATATGTTGGAACGAAACGAAGATAAAAAGTGCTATTTCCATATTTCAGATGAGCCTGAAAAGGAGCATTTTGAAAGATATAAGGAAATCTATAGCAAGTTAAAAGATATTTTAAAGGGTTATCCTATAATGGATGCCATTTCAGATTATGAATTCTATGAACAGGGTATAATTTCAAATCCCGTGCCTGCAACGTTAAGCATAGAACCTTTTATTAAAAACAACGTAAAAAATCTTTTTGCCTATTATTGTGGTATGCACGCTAAAGGCATAAGCAACTGTTATTTTTCAATGGCTTTGGCACGTACAAGGTATTTAGGCGTTCAGCTTTTTAAATACGATATAAAGGGATTTTTACATTGGGGTTATAACTTCTATAATAACCAGTGGTGTTATGATAGAATAAATCCGTATCTTGCAACGGATTCGGAAGGCTTTGTGCCCGGCGGCGATAACTGTATGGTATATCCTGCCCCTGATGGAACAGCCTATGAATCCAACCGATTCCGCGCCCTTTACGAAGCCTTTGAAGACGTTCGTGCTATGAAATATTGCGCAAAACTGTATTCATTTGAAGAAACAGTTAAGGCAATAGAAGAAATTACAGGTGAAATTAAGTTTAATAAATGCGTTTGTGATGCCCAAACGATGCTTAAAATCCGCCGTAAAATAAATCAAATGATCTTTGATAAGTTAAACGAATAAAACAGCAGTATTGACAAACAAAGACCAATATGTTAGAATCTTTACAGAATAAGCTGAAAAAAGTTGTTTTTTGGCGAAAAACGAAAGAGAGGGTCTTAAAATGAAATATTGTCCTAATTGTAACACTCAACTTAATGATGATGCTGCTTTTTGCACAAATTGTGGCGTACAGTTCGCACAGGCCCAGCAGACGCAATATGCACCCCAGCCTGATCCTTATGATCATACTGCAGAATTTGATGCAAAAGACATTTCTGAAAACAAAGTAATTTCAATGCTTGTTTATCTTATGGGCTGGATCGGCATCTTGCTTGCGCTTTTAGGTAGCAACACCTCAAAGTATGCTGCCTTCCATGTTCGTCAGGCGCTGAAGTTTGTTGTTGTTGAAACACTTGTTCCTATTGTTCTTGCCGTTGGTATGGTTATAAATATCATTCCTATCCTTGGAACAATTATTTATGGGCTTGCTCTTATTGTGGCAACGGTTCTTTATATCACACTCTTTGTTGTAAAGATCATTTGTTTCTTCCAGATCTGCAACGGACAGGCAAAGGAACCCGCTATCATCAAGAAGCTTAACTTCTTAAGATAATTAAAAAAACAAGAAAGGCAGATAGTGTCAAGCTATCTGCCTTTTTTATGC
The DNA here is from genome assembly GCA_045537705.1 of Clostridia bacterium. Lineage (GTDB taxonomy): Bacteria > Bacillota > Clostridia > Christensenellales > QALW01 > UMGS1322. The sequence goes on along the minus strand of JAZSPY010000089.1, from coordinate 27,118 downwards.
TCATCTTTTTGCTGACGCGGTGCGAATGAAGGGACACAGTCGCTTACGCGCCTTACTTGCTCGCCGACCGTTGCCTTGCAACAGTACCCGTCTCGCAACGCTTGGCTAAAAACAGTTTACTAAACTGTTTTCTTAACGCCTGTGCGCCCACTTTGGCTTCAAGCCCCTTCATTTTTAAAAACAGAAAAGCCCTGCAACCACTTCACTAGCAGTAATCACAAGGCTTATTAAACAGGGTTCCCGCAAAGGCGTGCCTTTGTGGGAGAAAGGAAGCAAAAGGGAGTAAGCAAAAGTTTTCCTTGTTAAAGGGAAACACCGCGAACGGACTTTTTGCTGACGCGGTGCGAATGAAGGGACTTGTCCCAAGAGGTTTTCCAAAAACAGTTATGCCCCTCAACCACTGTGAAAAGCAGCAATCAAGGGGCATATAGCACTGGTGCGAATGAAGGGACACAGTCGCTACGCGCCTTACTTGCTCGCCGACCGTTGCTTTGCAACAGTACCCGTCTCGCAACGCTTGGCTAAAAACAGTTTACTAAACTGTTTTTTTACGCCTACGCGCCCACTTTGGCTTCAAGTCCCTTCATTTTTAAAAACAGAAAAGCCCTGCAACCACCGACTAGCAGTAATCACAAGGCTTTAAAGCATGGTGCGAATGAAGGGACTTGAACCCTTACGTCTGTTGACACATGATCCTTAGTCATGCCTGTCTGCCAATTCCAGCACACTCGCATCTATTAACAAGGCTAATTATATTTTATAAAAAACATTCTGTCAAGCGTTTTTTAAAAAAACAAAAGAATTTTTTAAATATATAAAAACGTTTGCTATTTTGCGCTTTCAAGGATATCTTTATTTGCAAAAAAGCTAAAATATTTATCGCCTGAAATTATAATATGATCAAGAACGGTAACGTTAATAAGTTCAAAAGCTGTAGCAATCCTTTTAGTTGCTTGAATATCATGTGCAGATGGCGTAACAGAATTGGATAAATGGTTGTGCACAAGAATAATTCTGTCAGTGCCGGTATTAAGCACCTGGTTTGCAAGCGATCGGATATCAATAGCAGTTTTTGATGGTGAGCCTTCTGAATGCTTTATAGCGCGGATAAGGTTAAGATGGGTATCTAAGCATAAAACGAAAAACACTTCTGATTTTTCGCTAACAAGTTGAGGTATCATATAATCTTTAATTGCATCAACTGTGTTAAGGCGAATGCGTTCACCGTGCTTGCTTTGATAATATTTCATAGAAATTTGCGGAATCAGTTTAATTAAAACCGCAACGTTTTCAGAAACGTATTTAATTTTAGTAAGCTGGGAAATATCTGCATCAAGAACACCTGAAAGGGAACCGAATTTATCTATAAGTTCGTGGGCAAGGGGGTTAACATCAATGCGAGGCAGAGCATAAGTTAATAAAAGTTCAAGAATCTGATGGTCTGATTTACCTTCAAGGCCAACAGCAATAAAATTTCTTCTTAATTTTTCCCTGTGTCCATCGTGAATGCCCATTGTTGCTCCTTAGTGTTTTTGTTGCTTAAGCCATATTTTTATTACAAGGCTATGGGGTAAAAGTTTAACAAGTAAAACCTGAGCTTTAATCATAAAACCGTGTATTGAAACCTGCTTCTTTTTAAGCATATCCTTATAGGCGGTATCAATAACGTCTTTTGCCTTGTAAATTTTATTAAAATAAGTTACTGCGTCTTTTTGCTTTGTTTCTGCCCGCAGGAAAAATTCCGTTTCAACCCAGCCGGGACAAACCGCCATAACGTGAATTTTTCTGTTTTTTAATTCAGCGTTAAGCCCACGGGAATAGGAAAGCACAAAGGCTTTTGTTGAAGCATAAACGTTAAGATAGGGTACAGGCTGAAATGATGAAAGGGAACAAAGCTGAACAATATGGCTGTTTTTTGCCATATAAGGCAAGGTAACGTGGGTAATGCTAACCAAAGCCTTACAGTTAAGATCAATCATACCAAGGCTGTCTTCTAAAGAGACAACATCGCTATGCCCAAACTTGCCATAGCCTGAACAGTTTACCAGAATTTTAATTTGGGGCTGTTCTTTTTTAAGAAGTTCAGCATAACTTTTTATGCTTTCTTCTTGTGTTAAATCGCAGGGAATTACACGAACAGGAGTTTTTGCATTTTCCTTTAATTCGTTAAGGCGGTTTTCACGCCTTGCAATAACCCAGATTTCATCTAAATTTTCCGCTTGGTCAAGTTTTTTAAAAAACTCTCTGCCCATACCGGAAGAAGCGCCTGTTATAACTGCTATCATTACATTTCCCTTCTGCCATCAATGGCTTTTGAAAGAGTAACTTCGTCAATATATTCTAAATCCCCACCAATAGGAATACCGTGGGCAATTCTTGTGGTTTTAACGTTAAAAGGTTTTAAAAGCCGTGCAATGTAAACTGCAGTGGCATCACCCTCAACGTCAGGATTTGTAGCAAGAATTATCTCATTAACACCATCAAGTCGGGTTAATAATTCTTTTATGCGGATATCATCAGGCCCAACGTTATCAATAGGGGAGATGGTACCGTGCAAAACGTGGTAAACGCCCTTGTATGAACCTGTTTTTTCCATAGCGATAACATCCCTTGGATCTTTAACAACACAAATGGTAGAAGAATCCCTTCTTGTGTCTTTACAAATATTACAAAGGTCGTTTTCAGAAAAATTACCGCAACAAGAACAGTATTTAATTTTTTGTTTAACTTCCGTTAAAGCGGTTTTAAGTTCTTCAACGTCTTCATCAGGCGCGCTTATAACGTGATAAGCAAGGCGCAAAGCCGTTTTACCGCCGATTCCTGGAAGTTTGGAAAATGCGTTTACAAGTTTAGCCAAAGGCTCAATATAAACACTCACTTAAAACAGACCTCCGCCCATACCGCCTGTGATTTTGTTCATTTTCTGGTTTGTAAGTTCGTTAGCCTGCCTTAAAGCTTCTTTAACTGCGGCACAAACTGTATCTTCAAGCATTTCAACGTCATCAGGATCAACGATTTCAGGGTTGATTTTAATGCTTTTAAGCTCACCTTTGCCTGTAACTTTACAAATAACCATTCCGCCACCGGAAGAAACTTCAAGTTCAGCTTCCTGAAGTTCAGCCTGAGCCTTTTCCATATCGGCCTGCATTTTCTGTGCCTGCCTTAATAATTGTTGCATATTTGCACCACCGCCAAAACCGCCGTGGCCGCCCGGGAATCCACCTCTACCCATAATAAAATCCTCCTTAGAAATTATGAAAATAAATCAAATGCAGCATTTAAGTTTGAATTATCTGCTTCTTTTGCTTTTCTTGCGCCTATTTTAACAGTAACGCTAAGTTCTTTGCCTAAAACGTCTTTAATGTAGCCTGCAAGAACAGATGCTTGTTTTAAAATAACACCTTCTTTTGCTTGTGCGCTTTCGGGCAAATAGAAAACAAACTTATCGTTTTCTACCGCACCATCAAGATTACGCAATTGCATATAAAGGGCAATATCCGCTTGTTTAATTTTGTTGATTAAAAGCGTAAATTCTGAGCCTGACTGAGCCTTTTTAGGCGCAGGATTTTCAGCCTTTGGTGTTTCTTTTTTTACAGGAACAGGATCTTCTCTTTTTGGAATATCCCCTATATCAAACGGCGGAATATCCGGGCTTGGCGCCTGTTCTTTTGGTTGTATAACAGGTTCCTTTGTTGTTTTAACCTGAACACCGTCTTTAAGTTGTTTTTCTAAAACGCTAACCCTATCAATTAAAGCAGATATATCTTGTTCTAATTGGGGCGAACATATACGGGCAACTGCAGTTTCAAGTTGAATATAAGGCTTGGAATGAATCTTTATTTCGCTTTCAAGGGCGGAAAGAATTTCAAGGCTTCTTAAAATCCGTTCTTTATCCGCATTCTTTGCCTGATTAAATAATTTTTCTTGAATATCTTTAGGTAACGCAGTAATTTCGGCGCAGTTTGGCGCAAAAGAAGCAAGCATAACGTCCCGTATGTGCGCCATAAGTTCTAAAGCGAATACGCCGATATCTTTTCCTTCCTGTTCTAATTCCCTGCAAAGATCAAGTGCAAGGGAAACGTTTGAATCAAAAATAGCATCAGCAAAGGAAAAAACAAAACTTCTATCGCTTACACCAAGCACGTTTTTAGCATCTTCATAAGTAACGTTGTTGCCACAGTAGGAAAGGCAAACATCAGCTAACGAAAGCGCATCACGCATTCCGCCGGAAGCACTTTTTGCAATTAAATCAATGGCGCCATCTTCAAAGGAAGCGCCTGTTTCTTCTAAAACGTATTTTAATCGGTTAAAGATAACGTCAGAGGAAATAAGTTTAAAATCAAAGCGCTGGCAACGGGATAAAATCGTTGCGGGAAGTTTATGAATTTCAGTTGTTGCTAAAATAAAAACAGCGTGTTTAGGCGGTTCCTCCAAGGTTTTTAAAAGCGCGTTGAAGGCACCCCCTGAAAGCATATGAACTTCGTCAATAATATAAACTTTATACTTGCCAACGGTTGGTGCAAAGATTACTTTATCACGGATATCGCGAATATTATCAACACCGTTGTTGGAAGCGGCGTCAATTTCAATAATATCCATATTATCATCAGCAGTTGCCTGAATACAGGCTTCACACTTTAAGCAGGGATTACAGCCAATAGGGGAAGCACAGTTAATAGCCTTTGCAAAAAGTTTTGCAGTTGAAGTTTTTCCTGTACCCCTTGGCCCTGCAAAAAGGTATGCGTGGGCAATCCTTCCTGAAGCCAGCTGGTTAGAAAGTGTACGTTTAATATGTTCCTGCCCAACAAGTTCATCAAAACTTTGGGGGCGGAATTTTCTATAAAGAGCAACGTAAGCCATAAAAACACCTATATTAAATGGATTTATATATATTATATGATAAAAAGCGATAATAATCAAGCATTTTAAACTATTGCAATCAAGAAAGCAATTTGGTATAATGGGTTTACCTTTGAAAAAACAAAAGGAACGATATTATGAACGAAAAACTTAAAGCGTTTTTTAACAAAATAAAGCCGTTCTTGTTTATCGGCTTGTTTCCCATGCTTCTTTTTTACTATGAAGCGGTGTTTAAAATTTCAACAGCAGGCAAATTTTTTGAAGCAAGCACGTGGCTTTTATTATTAGGATCAATTGTGTTTGGAAGTATTCTGTATTTGCTTATTACGATACTAAAAAATCCTAAAATAATCAGGATAATAACCGCAGTTTTTATGTTCTTAAACGCAGTTTTGTTTTTAGTGGAATACTTTGTGTTCCGCCAGTTTCAGATATACTATGATGTAAATACTGTTTTTGCAGGGGCAAGCGATGCAATAGCCGGATTTTACAAGGACATTTTTAGGTTGATATTCAGTTTTGATGGTTTGTTAAAGCTGTTTTTATATCTTTTGCCACCTGTTTTATTTCTTGTTTTTTCTAAAAAAACACATAGAAATATGCTTGCAAACGCTGTAAAAAGAATGGCATCGGCTTCTCTTATGGTTTTGTCTGTTTTGATACTGCTGATTTTATGTTTTACTGCAGTTGTTAACCCTGCTTTTTTAAGCAAAGAATATAATTTTCAAGCTTCTGTTAATAGATTCGGGCTTCTTTCGGGGCTTGGGCTTGACGTTTATAATTTAGCCTTTAAACAGGAAGAAGGTTTTGAGGCAACTGACGCAATATTACCTACGATAGTGCCAACAAATATACCTTTGGCAACAGAACCCTTAAAAACAACCACTCCAAGCGCAACTGTTTCGCCTACACCAAAGGTGTACGGATATAATAAAATGGAGCTTAATTTATCAGGGGGTCAGGGTAGAATAAAAGACCTTAATAGTTATGTTTCATCCTTAACTGCCACAAAAAAGAACGATTACACAGGTATTTTTAAAGAAAAAAACCTTATTTTTATTACTGCAGAGGCCTTTTCGGCTGAATTAATAAACCCTGAAATTAACCCAACATTATACCGCCTTGCAACAAAAGGAATACAGTTTTTAGATTATTATCAGCCTTCAAGCGCAGGCACAACAGGTGGCGAATATCAAAACGTTTTCGGTATGATTGCAACTGCTGGGGGCAAAAGTTTTAAAAATACTGCCAATAATCTTAACTATTTTACAATGGGTAGTCAGCTTAATCGTGCAGGATATTACGGTAAAGCATATCACAACAATTCTTACACCTATTATGATAGAAATATTACCCATAATAATTTAGGCTATTCCGATGGATTTATGGGCAAGGGCAACGGTATGGAACAGTACGTTAAAAGCCTGTGGCCCCAAAGCGATTACGAAATGATTGCAGGCACATTACCAACCTATATTGATAAACAGCCCTTTAATGTTTATTATATGTCGGTTTCAGGGCATAGCGGATACAGTCGCACGGGAAACTCAATGACCAACAGAAACTGGGATATAGTTAAAGATTTACCGTATTCAGATGAAGTTAAAGGCTATTTTGCCGCCAATTATGAGCTTGAAAAGGCTTTAGCGCATTTAGTTAGTGAACTTGAAAACAAAGGCATAGCAGATGATACCGTTATTTGCATAAGCACCGATCACTTCCCTTACGGATTACAAGGAAGCGGTAAATTAGGTGAAATGCCTGCATTAAGCGAACTATACGGAAAAGAAGTAAACGATATTTTCACAAGGGATCATAACCGCCTTATTTTGTGGTGTGGAAGCTTAGAAAAAGAAGAGCCTATAGTTGTTCCTTCGCCAACTTTCAGCCTTGATATTTTGCCAACCCTTTCTAATTTGTTTGGGTTAGAATTTGATTCCCGCCTGTTTGTTGGCAGAGACGTTTTTTCTGAAGCACCTGCGTTGGTGTTTACTTCAGGCTATGATTGGAAAACCGATTACGGCACCTATACGGGCGGTAAGTTTACCCCTAAAGATCCGGCGGTGGAATTACCGCAAAATTACGTTGACAGTATAAAAACCATTGTCCGTAACAAAATGAAATATTGCTCCTGGTGTTTGGATAACGATTATTTCAGGTATTTGTTCGGATAAATAAATATTAAAAAAAGACCGAGCCTAAAAGACTCGGTCTTTTTATTTTTATAAAATTATCTTTGAACTCTGCCGGAGCCATCGCCACCTGCAAGTTTTTCAACTTCCTTAACGCTAACCCTGTTGTAATCGCCTTCAATGGTGTGTTTAAGGGCTGAAGCGGCAACTGCAAACTCAATTGCTTCCTTACTGCTTTTACCGCTTAAGATAGCGTAAATAAGCCCTGCGCCAAATGAATCGCCGCCGCCTACACGGTCAACGATATGAAGGTGATAACTCTTTGAGAAGTGGTAATCGCTTCCATCATAAAGCATAGCAGCCCAATCATTGTCGTTGGCTGAAATAGATGTTCTTAAAGTAATTGCAACCTTTTCAAAGTTAAACTTATCCATTAACTGCTTGGCAACACTCTTGTAGCCTTCATGGTTTAATTTGCCACCGTAAATATCGGTGCCTTCTGCTTCAATACCAAATACGTCTTTTGCATCTTCTTCGTTAGAAATGCAAACGTCAACATACTTGCAAAGTTCAGTCATAGCCTTGTTGGCTTCCTGCCTTGTCCAAAGTTTTCCACGGTAGTTAAGATCGCAAGAAATTTTAACGCCCATCTCTTTTGCTTTTTTGCAAGCCATTAAGCAAATTTCAACAACGTTTTCGCCTAAAGCAGGGGTAATGCCTGTAAAATGGAACCAATCGGCACCTTCAAAAATGCTTGCCCAATCAAAATCTTCTTTTTTAGCCTGCTGAATAGCAGAATATTTACGGTCGTAAATACAAACGGAACCTCTTTGTGAAGCGCCTTTTTCAAGGAAGTAAATGCCAACTCTTTCGCCGCCGCGAACGATTTTTGAAGTATCAACCCCAAAGTATCTTAATGAATCTACTGCAGCCTGACCGATAGCGTGTTCAGGCAATTTTGTAACGTAAGCACTATCCAAACCAAAGTTTGCAAGGCTTACTGCAACGTTTGCTTCGCCGCCACCAAAGGTAGCCTGCATCTGATCGTTTTGAAAAAATCTGTAGTAACCGTTAGGGGCAAGGCGCAACATAACCTCGCCAAATGTAACAACTTTTGCCATAATTATTTTTCCTCCATTTTATCTAATGCTTCCTGAATAAAGAAACTTCCGCCAATTGCAACGATCTTATCAAAAGCTAAATATTCATCAATATTGCTTCTGTCAATACCGCCTGTTGGGATAAATTTAATCTGTGGGAATGGGCCTGCAAGGGCTTTCATAGCCTTTAATCCGCCATAAACGTTTGCAGGGAAGAATTTAATGGTAGTAATACCAAGTTCCAAAGCCTGCATAATTTCAGTTGGTGTAACGCAACCCGGGTAGTAGGGAATATCTTTTTCCTTACAATGTTTTGCAACTGCAACGGAGAGCCCGGGGGAAACAATAAATTTTGCCCCTGCGTTTAAAGCATCTTCGCATTGTTTAAGGTTAATAACCGTACCTGCGCCCACCAACATATCGGGATATTTTTTTGAAGCGTATTCAATTGCTTCTTTAGCGCAAGCGGTACGGAAAGTGATTTCTGCACAGTTAATGCCGGAATTTTTTAGTGCAGGAAGAATCTTATCAACTTCACTAAGTTCTTTAATAACAACAACAGGTATAAATTTTTCCATAAATTTTATCTCCTTTAATTAAACTCCTGAATATGCGCTGAATCCACAGTCAATTGGAAGTACAACGCCTGTAATTGCAGATGCACTTTTTTCATCGCAAAGAAAAAGCGTTGCGCCTAACAGTTCATCAGCGTTAACGTAGCGGTCCATTGGTGTGTTCCTTAAAATTTTTGCGCTACGAGCAGTTGGCGTACCATCTTCATTAAACAGTAAACTTCTGTTTTGCGCTGAAACCAAGAAACCAAAGACAATAACATTGCAACGGATTCCTGTGCCTGCAAAGTGTGTTGCAAGCCATTGGGTAAAGTTAGAAATACCTGCTTTTGCTGCAGAATATGCAGGAATCTTTGTAAGGGGAGTAAAAGCATTCATTGAAGAAATATTTAAAATGCAGCCCTTGTTCTTTTTCACCATATCTTTTGCAAAAACCTGTGTTGGCAAAAGTGTGCCCTGAAAATTCAGTTTAAACACAAAATCAACACCGTCTTGCTCTAAATCAAAAAATGATTTTTTGTTTTCCGTAGCTTCATGCTGATATTCGTTATCGGTGGTAGCGCGGGGGTTGTTTCCACCTGCGCCGTTAATTAAAATATCACATTCACCAAGATCTTTTTTTACTTGCTTGTGAACTTCTTCTAAAGCATCTTTATCTAAAACGTTTGCTTTATAGCCAAAGCAAATATAACCTTCTTTTGTTAATTCATCTGCTAAACTTTTAACAGCGTCTTCATTAAGATCTAAAGCTGCAACACGTGCGCCGGAAACAGCAAAAGCCTTTGCCATTGCACCGCAGATAAGCCCGCCTGCGCCGGTTACAACAACTGTTTTATTACTAAAATCAATGTTAAGTGGAAGATTACTCATTGTTTGCCTCCTAAATTATTTATCAAACTTTTCTAAACTATCCCAAACGCCAAGCATATACATAATACCTAAAGCGCGGTCGTAAAGCCCATAGCCAGGGCGAACTTTTCCTGGAATTTCATCCCAAAGATGCCTTCCGTGATCAGGGCGGATGTAACCTGAAAAACCGCAATCGTGATAGGCTTTTAAGATTTCTAAAATGCCTGTATCGCCATCACAGTCGCGGTGGCTTGCTTCAGAAAAATCACCGTTTTCAAAGTGTTTTACGTTGCGGATATGCGCAAAAGCAATGCGATCACAGTGCTTTCTTACAATCTCAGCCACGTTGTTATCGGGATTTGCGTTAAGTGAGCCTGAACAAAGGGTAAGGCAGTTATATTCATCATCAACCATTTTTAAGAAACGGTCAATGCTTTTTTCATCAACCAGTAATCTTGGCAACCCGAAAATATCCCAGGGCGGATCATCCATATGGATTGCCATTTTAATATCACATTCCTGACAGGTAGGCATAATGGCTTCAAGAAAGTATTTTAAATTTGCCCACAGTTTTTCGTGGTCAATGCCTTCGTACGCTTTAAAAAGTTCGTCTAACTTAGCCATTCTTTCAGGTTCCCAGCCTGGAAAGGACATATTGTATTTTTCAGTAAAATCAAGAATGTACTTTGCCATAGCATTGTAATCATCCTGAATCATATTCTTTTGATAGAAAAGTGCAGTTGAGCCATCGCCAACAGGGTGGAAAAGGTCACTCCTTGTCCAGTCAAAGATAGGCATAAAGTTGTAGCAGATAACTTTAACGCCGAACTCTGATAAGTTTCTGATGGTAGTTTTATAATTTTCAATATATTTATCCCTTGTGGGCAACCCGATTTTAATATCATCGTGAACGTTTACCGATTCAACAACGTCAATATTAAAACCGTATTCATCGCACTGTTTTTTTACTTGTGCAATTTCATCTTTTTCCCAGATTTCGCCCGGCATCTTGTGGTGAAGTGCCCACACAATGCCTTCAACACCGGGAATTTGTTTGATATCCGAAAGCTTTATATTGTCGTTGCCTTCGCCATACCAACGAAAAGTCATTTTCATTTTTCTAAAAACCCCCTTAGAGATTAAAATATTTTTTTGCGTTTTTATACGTTATGCCTTCAATAATATCCTTAAGTGCATTTTCATCATCAGGATACTCGCCGTTTTCAACCCAAGCGCCGATTAAAGAACATAAAATTCGGCGGAAATATTCGTGACGGGTGTATGAAAGAAAACTGCGCGAATCGGTAAGCATACCAACAAAATTACCTAAAAGGCTTAAGTTTGCAAGGCTTGTTAATTGATCAAGCATACCTTGTTTGTTATCGTTAAACCACCAGGCGCTGCCGTGCTGAATTTTACCTTCAATTTCTGTACCCTGGAAAGCACCGATAATAGTATCAATAAACGCATTATCACTTGCGTCTAAACTGTAAATAATAGTTTTAGGTAAGCTGTCTTCTTTATAAAGGGTATCAAGGAACTTAGGAAGTGAAGCGCTTGATGGGTTAGGGCCGATGCAGTCAAAGCCTGTATCAGCGCCGATTAAATCAAACATCTTGCTGTTGGGGTTTCTTAAGCAGTTATAGTGTAATTGCAAAATCCAACCGCGTTTTGCATATTCTTTTGCGCAGAATAATAAAAGTTCGGTTTTAACTGCTTCAATATTCTTTAAGCCAACGTCTTTTCCTTTTAATGCGTCTTTTAAAATTTTATCAGTTTCGTTTAAAGGAAGAAGATTAAACATAAAATAATCAAGACCGTGGTCGCTTGCTTTACAGTTAACTGAGGCGAAGTGATCCATTCTTAATCTTAAGGCTTCCTTAAGTGAAGCCATATCTTTTATCTTTACGTTTGCCGCTTTTTCTAATTGCAAAATATAATCAAGCCAGCCTGCTTTATCAAGGTTTAAAGCTTTATCAGGGCGGAAGGTTGGCGCAACGGTACAATTAAAGGAATCATCTTTTAATAACTTTTTATGCCACTCTAAAGAATCAACAGGATCATCGGTGGTGCCAATAAATTCAACGTTGCTTGATTTTATAATGCCCCGAACAGATAAATAAGAATCCTTTAATTTTTCATTTGCTTTATCCCAAACTTCTTGTGCGGTTTCGCCATTTAAAACACCGTTATAGCCAAAGTATTTTTTAAGTTCAAGATGGCACCAGTGATACATAGGATTGCCAATGGCTTTAGGCAACGCTTCAGCAAATTTTTGAAACTTATCCCTTGGTGAAGCGGAGCCTGTAATATATTCTTCAGAAACACCGTTTGAACGCATTATACGCCATTTATAATGATCCCCGAAAAGCCATACTTCAAATAAGTTTTCAAACTTTTTATCTTCAAAAATTTCTTTAGGGCTTACGTGGCAGTGATAGTCAATAATGGGTTGATTTTCAGCAAAATTAAAATAGAGTTTTTGTGCTGTTTCAGTATTAAGTAAAAAGTTCTTATCCATAAAATTTTTCATAAAATCACCTATAAAATAGTATTTACATTCAGTATCAGTTTAATTTAAGATTTTTGCGGTAGTCTGAGGGCGAAACGCCTGCAACAGATTTAAAAAGCCTGCAAAAATAATGTAAATCTAAAACCCCTGTGTGCTGTGCAATAGTTTGTATTTGTAATGAAGTTGATTTTAACAAGTGTTTTGCGTATTCTATACGTTTATTATTAACGTATTGCGTAAGGGGTAATCCGGTTTCTTTTTTAAATAATGCCGAAAAATAGTTGGGGCTTACGTTGGCTTCCTTTGAAAGCGTTGTTAAAGAAAGATCCCCTGCAAGATCGCTTTCAATTTTAATTATTGCCTTTTGTATTAAAGGCGAAAAGTTTTTAACACAATGCCTTCTTACTAAGCGGCAATAGGTGCGCAAAATTTCAAGCATAAAATCAGGCATTGCCGAAACGGAAGTAATGCCTTCAATTCTTTTTGCAATATCAGATGAAATCTTATCAATATGTATGGGGTGAACGCCACCTTCCTGCGCCGCTTTTCTGAAAAGAGTATTCATAACGATGCAGTAATTTTTCATATTTCTCAGTTCATCGGGAATCCTGCTTTCAAAAGAAAGGGATGAAAAACTGTGAAGCATAGTTTCTGCTTTGTGGGTATTACCCTGGGAAATTGCAGATAAAAGATTTTGTTCAAATTCATAACGCGCTTCCATCTGGGAAATACTTAAAGGTGTGGTATCAACATCAATTTTAGGGGAAAATCCGTCTTTTATAAACGCGGCGTCAATATCCCTTAAAATATCGCAACTTTCAAAACCATCGGGCCAGATAAATTCGCAGAAAGTGTGTATCATTGCAAAAATATAGTTTTCTTCCTTGATAATGGGAATAGTACTGTAAAACGCCTGAATTTTTTCCCATAACTTAGGGGAAAGATGCATTTTTTCACATTGTTCAAAAACGTTTTGCCTTGTTATATCCCTATCTAAGTAAGGCCCAACAAGAAAAATTTTTTTATCTTGAGATACGGGAAGCATAAAAAATATATACCTGCATAAAAAAACGTCAACAACGCGATATACGGTTTTTTCTTCTATATTATCATAATAATCAGAAAAAGTAAGTTTTTTATCGTCTACGCCTAAAAGTTTTCTTAAACCCTTATCAATGCGGTGGTCTACGATGTCGTTTGGGTTAATAATAATATTCTGTAAATGACATTTATTAAGCATTTCCTGCAAATAATAAAGTTGATTTAACATTATTCCAAACTACCCCTTTTACCATATTTTACTTTAATAATTATACAATAAAAAATTCACAAATACAATACCTGATATTATTAAAATATTAAGAATATACAAAAAAATCTTAATTTTATGCTAACAAATACGGTATTTAAAATTATATAATAATGAACAGAAAGTTAATTTTGAAAGGAACGTGTTTTTTATGGCTAAAGAAGTTAAATTAGACGCAAACGGCAAGCGCAAGTTTGGTATACGCGATAAACTTGCCTATGCAGCAGGTGACCTTGGTTGCAATATGAGCTTCTCATTAAAAAGTACCGTACAAACATTTTGGCTTGTTTTTATGATGATGGAAACGGGATTGCTTTCAATCCTTCTGTTGTTGGTACAGATATGGGATGCTGTTAATGATCCGCTTATTGGTTCATTGATAGACAACGATAAGAGAAAGTATAAAAGAGGTAAATTCAAAACCTACATTTTCATTGGTGCATGCGGCCTGTTAGTTGGCGGCGCAGCAGTGTTTTTACCATTCCCAAATGCTCCTGTATTTGTAAAGGCAGTTCTTTTTGTTCTTGGATATATTGTCTGGGATGCCTTTTATACTGTTGCTAACGTGCCTTACGGATCAATGTTATCACTTGTTACAGAAGATGCAGGTGAACGCGCACAGCTTTCAACCTGGCGTTCAATTGGTTCAATGATAGGTAACATTTTGCCAAGCATTCTTCTTCCTATGCTTATCTGGCAAAAAGTAACTTATGATGGAACAACCAGCTTTCTTGATAAAATTGAAATTCCTCAGGATGCGCAGGAAATGTTCAGCCCCGATAAATTCCATGCAAACCCCATAACAGGCCAGGCCTATCAAATGGATGATCCGGTACTTAGCCCCTTAACAGGCAAGCAGTTAGAGGTTCTTCTTGGTAACAGGGTGTTCTTTACTGCTCTTATAATGGGTGTTATCGGTTTCATTGCTTTTATGTTTATGCTTAAAACCATTACTATCCGCGTTGATGAAAACACAGTTAAAACCAACGAAGGCGGCGGAAAGTTCAATATTTTAAATGCCTTTGGCAAGTTTGTGAAGAACCGTGCCGCAGTTGGTGCAACCTTGGCAGCAATGGGTATGTTCCTTGGTATGAACGCAGCAACAACAGCAAACACAATTATGTTTGCAACCTATTTTAATATGGCTCAACTTTCCGGTGTTGTGCAAATGATAGGTTTCCTTCCTATGTTTATCTTCATGCCTTTTATTACAAAGATAGTTAATAAATACGGCAAAAAGGAAGCTTCAGTAGTTGGAACAATCGGCTCGTTAATCGGCGCTGTAATAATGCTTATATTCCCGCTTTTGAAAAGCACAACCGTAGCCCTTGTGGTTTATTTAATAGGTCTTGCCATCTTTGGTGTAGGCATGGGCGTTTACACTTGTGTTTCATGGGCAATGATGGGTGATGCTATTGATTACAACGAATGGAAATTCGGCACTCGTGAAGAAGGTACAGTATATTCTATTCACTCTTTCTTCCGTAAGCTTGCACAGGGCGTTGGACCTTCCATTGTGCTTGTTATAATGGGTGCATTAGGTTATGTTTCCAAATATGGCACAATTGGTCAGAGTGCACAGACGGCACATAATATGTGCTGGCTTGTTGCAGGGCTTTACCTGTTCAGTGCAATCGTACAGTTTATTGGTCTTGGTGTAGTATATAATCTTGATAAAAAGACACTTACCCAGATGAATACAGAACTTGCTCTTCGCCGCGCGCAAAAGGCTGAATAATGTAAAACAATATCACCCTGAAATTTTTCGGGGTGATATTTTAAAATAGTGATACGGAGGTATTTTTTTAATGCGAAATATTTTAAACTTTAATGAAAAATGGGCTTTTACAAAGGATGCTCAGGAAGTACCAAATGAAATTTTAGATAGCTACGAAAAAGTAGATCTTCCACATTGCTGGAATGCTATTGACGGTCAGGATGGCGGAAACGACTATTATCGCGGTACTTGTTATTATGTAAAGAAATTTAATAAAAGCGATTTGCCTGAGGCTGATCAGCAGTATCTTGAAATCCGCGGTGCAAACTCCTCGGCTGACGTTATTTTAAACGGACAGGAATTAAAGCATCACGATGGTGGATATTCTACCTGGCGTGTAAATATTACAGACGCTTTAAAGGATGAAAACCTTTTAGTTATTAAGGTAGATAACTCAGCAAACGACAGGGTTTATCCACAGATGGCTGACTTCACTTTTTACGGCGGACTTTATCGTGACGTAAATATTATTTCAGTAAACGATAGTCACTTTGATCTTGATTACTTTGGTGGCCCCGGCATTATGGTTACACCTGAAATTAAGGATAAAGATGCTTTAATTAAAGTTGAAACCTTTATCACAAACAAAAAAGACGGACAGATTATCCGTTACACTGTTTATGATAAAGAAGAAAAGGTTATTGCAACAGTTGAAACAGAAGAAACAAAAGCAGAATTAACTATTCCTGACGTTATTCTTTGGCACGGCAGAAAAAATCCATATCTTTATTGCTGTGAAGCAGAATTGCTGGAAGGCGAAACCGTTATTGATAACGTTTGTACTCGCTTTGGTTGCCGTACCTTTAAGATTGATTCTGAAAACGGCTTTATCTTAAACGGCGAAGAATATCCATTAAGGGGTGTTTCACGCCACCAGGATCGCTGGCAAAAGGGTAACGCGCTTTCAAAAGAAGATCACAAGGAAGATATTGAACTTATTTATGAAGTAGGCGCAACAACTATCCGCCTTGCACACTATCAGCACGATCAGTATTTCTATGATCTTTGCGATGAATACGGTTTTGTTATCTGGGCAGAAATCCCCTATATTTCAAAACATATGCCTGATGGTAGAGAAAACACCATACAACAAATGACCGAACTTGTTACACAAAATTACAACCATCCATCAATCGTTGTTTGGGGTCTTTCAAATGAAATCGGTATTGGCGGAAGCGATAATGATTTATTAGAAAATCATCATATTTTAAACGATATGTGTCACCAAATGGATCCCACTCGTTTAACAACTATTGCAGCAGTTTCAATGTGCAAAATGGATGATCCGTATTTACAGATTCCCGATGTTGTTTCATACAACCACTACTTTGGCTGGTATGGTGGCGAAACAAGTATGAACGGTCCTTGGTTTGATAAGTTCCACCAAACCCATCCAAACATTCCTATCGGTTGCTCAGAATATGGTTGCGAAGCATTGAACTGGCATACTTCAACACCAATGCAGGGCGATTATACTGAAGAATATCAGGCATATTATCACGAAGAACTTATTAAACAGCTTTTTACCCGTAAATATCTTTGGGCAACACACGTTTGGAACATGTTTGATTTTGGCGCTGATGCAAGATGCGAAGGCGGTGAAAACGGACAAAACCATAAAGGCCTTGTTACTATTGATCGCAAATATAAAAAGGATGCTTTCTATGCTTACAAAGCATGGCTTTCCGATGATCCTTTTGTGCACATCTGCTCAAAACGTTATGTTGATAGGGTAGAAGAAGTAACAAAGGTTACTATTTATTCTAACTTGCCTGAAGTTGAACTTTTTGCAAACGGCGTGTCATTAGGCAAAAAAACTAAAGAAGACCACTTCTTCTATTTTGAAGTTGAAAATAAAGGCGAAACAAAACTTCTTGCAGTTGCAGGTGAATGTAAAGATGAGAGCGTAATCAAAAAGGTTGAAACCTTTAACGAAGATTATCGCTTAAAGGAACAGGGCGCAGTATTAAACTGGTTTGATATTGAAGAAAAACCCGGATTCCTTTCCCTTAATTCAAAAATGAGTGCAGTTATTTCAACCTTGCGTGGAAAGCTTATCTTTATGGGCCTTATGAAAAAGGTTATGGGCAACAAGAAAGGCAAGGGCGGAAAAATAAAGGCGGCCGGTTTTGAAGTTGGACCTGAAATGAT
Organism: Clostridia bacterium; assembly: GCA_045537705.1. Lineage (GTDB taxonomy): Bacteria > Bacillota > Clostridia > Christensenellales > QALW01 > UMGS1322. Next base: position 9,856 of record JAZSPY010000089.1, on the reverse strand, counting down.
GGCTATGATGGGCGGCTTTACCGTATTAAGATTGTTCACCCTTATGGGCGGAATGATGGATATGAATTTTACTAAGGAAGAACTTTTAGCCCTTAATAAAAAACTTTCAAAAATCAGAGAACCTAAGAAGAAATAAATAAAAAGCAGAACTCGTTTTGAGTTCTGCTTTTTTTATTTTTCGTCTCTGTATTGTTTAGGCGTAATGCCATAAAAAGATTTAAAACAGCTTATAAACTGGGAAGATGAAGAAAAACCAACCTTTAACGCAATTTCATCCACTCTTAATGGGCTGAATTTTAAAAAGTGCGCCCCCGTTAATAAGCGGTAATTGATAAGATATTTGTGAGGCGTGCATCCCACTTCCGTTTTAAATATTCTTATTAAATGGGTTGTGGAAATATAAAGGGATGAAGAAATATCATCAAGGGAAATGTTTCTATCAAAATTTTGCTCAATATAAGTTATAGCCCTTTGTGCCAAAGAAACCGCTTCGTTGTTTTCTAAAAGGTCGCTGGCGGCGTGGTGAAAAATTGTGCTTAATTTATGTGATATTTTCAACTGACTGTTAGGTGTGTGAGTTTCGGCAAGCACCAATAAGTCTTCCATTAAAGCGGTGTAATTGTGGTGGGCTGAAAACTTGTTTACAAAGATTCCGTTTTTTTGAACTTCATCAAGAAAAAGATCGGTAAGACCTTCGGTGTGAATCCAGTAAAACTCCCACTTGCCGTTTTTAGGGGTGTAGTAACAATTTTTTACGTTTTTTGGAATAAAAGCAACTGTGCCTGCAGGCAGGTTATAACGTGCGTTGTCAATCTCTAAAACACCCATTCCGCCGATAGTAACGATTAAAAGGTGCAAATTTATCCCTTGCGGGCGGTACGTACGGTATTTGTCGTTACATTTAAACCAACCGATGCTGTTAAAAGAAAAAAGGTTCGTTGTTTTTTCAGAATCTACCCTGTGGGCAAGGCGCATCTGACCGAATTCGCAGTTAACTGTATGCATTTATTTACCTCCGTATCAAAAAAATAACATGTACTTGCAAAAAATAATCGCTATAATTTTACAGGATTGACTAATCTTTTTTTTTATGTTAGCATAGATATGAACTTGATGCAATATGGTTTTGTTGCGCAATTTTTAACAAAATTATTGTATCACAGGCATAGAAATTAAAAAATAAATTGTTGCAAAATTAACATTTTTACTAAAAAAGGAGTAGTATTATGAATTTACAAGAAATTGCACAGCAATTACAAGATGGCAAGGTTAAAGTTGTCAAAGAACTGGTTCAGCAAGCAATTGATGAAGGTATTCCTGCAGAAAAAATTCTTAATGAAGGTCTTATCGCAGGTATGAACGTTGTTGGTGAGCAGTTCAGAAATAACGAAATTTTCGTACCCGAAGTTCTTGTTGCAGCCCGCGCAATGAATCAGGGCGCAGCACTTTTAAAGCCTATTTTACAGGCTGAAGGTGTTGAAGCTATCGGCAAAATTGCGTTAGGTACCGTTCAGGGCGACCTTCATGATATCGGCAAGAACTTGGTTAAAATGATGCTTGAAGGCAAGGGCTTTGAAGTTGTTGACCTTGGTACTGACGTTGCGCCTGAAACTTTTGTTTCAGCAGTTAAAGAACAGGATTGCAAAATCGTGTGCCTTTCTGCACTTTTAACCACCACAATGGGCGTTATGGAAGACGTTATTAAGGCTATTGAAGCAGCAGGGCTTCGCGATCAGGTTACAATTATGATCGGTGGCGCACCTGTAAACCAGGAATTTGCAGATAAGATTGGCGCCGATGCATATACTTCAGATGCTTCAGAAGCCGCTGAAAGAGCATATTCTTTTGTAAAATAAGGTGATTTTATGAAGAATTCCGTTAAGAAAATTTTAAAGGATAAATCAAAAACCGTTCCGGTACTTTCCTTTCCTTCAACACAACTTTTAGGCGTATCAGTTAACGATTTAATCGCTTCAAGCGATATGCAGGCTAAAGGTATGGTTGCCATTAAGGAAAGATGCCCAATCGGTGCATCACTTAATATGATGGATCTTTCTGTTGAGGCAGAAGCCTTTGGTGCACAAATCTTTTTTTCTGAAGATGATGTTCCTACAGTAACAAAGGGCGTTATTGATAATATTATGGATGCAGAAAACATTGTTGTGCCCGAACTTTCTATGCGCGCAAATATTTACGTTGAAGGTGTAAAAAAGGCGAAAGAACAGATAAAGGATATTCCTGTTTTTTGCGGTATAATCGGCCCGTATTCTCTTGCAGGCAGGCTTTTTGATATGACCGAACTTATGATGGAATGTTACGATTCGCCGGATGAAACAAAGATTCTTCTTGAAAAGGCTACTGAATTTTTAAAGAAGTACGTTTTAGCATTAAAAAATGCAGGTGCTGATGGCGTTGTTATGGCTGAGCCGGCTGCAGGCTTGCTTTCACCTAAATTAAACGCTGAGTTTTCTGCGCCTTTTGTTAAAGAAATTTTTGATGTGGTAGATGACGAAAACTTTATTTTGTGTTATCATAATTGCGGTAATGCAGTTATAAGTATGGCTGATTCCATTAAAGAGCTTAATGCAGATATTTATCACTTTGGCAATGCTATTGATCTTAAGGATATCATTCCCCTTATGCCAAAGGATTCTATCGTTATGGGTAACGTTGATCCCGTTATGTTTAAAAACGGAACGCCTGAAGATATTATGGCTCAAGTTGAAAAGGTTTATAACGATTGCAATCAGTTTGAAAACTTTATGATTTCATCAGGCTGTGATATTCCGGCACAGGCAAAGTGGGAAAATATTGATGCTTACTTTAATAAGGTAAAGGAACTTTATGCCAACCGTTAAAATAATTTTTCCTAAAAATGAAAAGTTAATAACAGTAGAAAAAGGCACTCTTTTAATGGAGGTGCTTAAAGAAAATAGTACCGCCGTAGAACATCTCTGCGGCGGCATTGGTTTATGCAAAAAATGTACTGTGCTTGTTAATGGTAAACAGGAATTATCCTGTAAATACATTATAAATGAAGATATCGTTGTTGAAGAAACGCTTAAAAATGAGATTTCTTCTTTTTCGGGGGTTAGTGAAACAGGAAAATCGGGCAAAAACAACTGCCTTTGCCTTGATATCGGCACAACAACTCTTGCCCTTGCCCTTGTTTCAATGGATGATTTTACGGTTGCAAAGGTTATAACAAGAACAAATCCCCAAAGGGCATTTGGGGCAGACGTTATTTCGCGAATTGAGTATTCAATGAAAAACGGACAGCAAAAGCTTAATCAATCAATAATTTCCTGCGTTAACCAAATGATATCTGATATTTTAGATGAGTTTAAAATAGAAAAAGTAAACGATATGTTTGTTGCAGGCAATACCACCATGCTTCACTTGTTTTTTAACGTTGATCCATCTTCCATGGGGCAAAGCCCATACACACCAACCTTTATTGAAAAGAAAACTGAAACAGGTCAAAGTTTAGGCATTAAAAAGGTTGAAAAAGTAACTTCTTTAAAAAATATTTCTGCTTTTGTTGGTGCAGATATTGTTTCGGGGTTAGGTTTTATCGGGATGCCTAAAGAAAACAAATATAATTTTTTAATTGATCTTGGCACTAATGCTGAAGTAGTTTTGTTTTCAAAAGATAAAATGCTTTGTACCGCCGCTGCGGCAGGCCCTTGTTTTGAGGGTGCCAATATTGAATGCGGTATGAGTGCAACTGTTGGCGCAATCAGTTTCTTTGATAAAAACGGATATAAAACTATTGGCGAAGTTGAGCCCAAAGGTATTTGCGGCACAGGGCTTATTGATACTATTGCCTATTTAATAAAGCAAGGCATTGTTGATGAATCGGGATATATGGAAGAAGATTTTTATTTGTCCGAAAACGTATATCTTTCACAAAAGGATATACGCCAGTTTCAGCTGGCAAAATCCGCAGTTTTTTCAGCGGTTATGGCTTTAATGAACCAAGCAAACGTTTCCTTTGATGAAATTGATACAATATATATTTCAGGCGGCTTCTCAACCTTTATAAACGTTGATAACGCCATTGTTACAGGGCTTTTGCCCAGTAAAAAGGAAAAGATCAAGGCTATAAATAATTCTTCATTATCAGGGCTTATAAACAGCGTTATAAAGAACGATGATTACAGTAAAATGGTTGAAAACGCAAAATATATTGATCTTTCTAAGGATAAAGTGTTTTCTGATTTGTTTGTTGAAAATATGATGTTTGAAAATTAAAAAAGAAGGTTTAAAAAACCTTCTTTATTTTTTTATGTATTTAAAGTTTCCGTAAGTTTCGTTTACGGTTTCAGAAAAAGCAAAGGTTGAATCATATTTTGCAATTATATTTTTAAAATCATTTAACTGATGCTTGTTTACAACGCAAATAAGCATTGTTTTATCTTGCTCTGTGTAAGCGCCCATGGCTTCAATTTTTGTAGCGCTGTGTTTAAGGGTTAAGGTAATTTCTTTAATGATTTCATCAGGGTGGCTTGTAATTACAGTAAACTTGTAAGCGTTTTTAGTTCCCTTAATAATTACGTTGCCAACAAAATAAGTAATAAAGCAGTAAGTCATACATAAAGCAACGGGCTTATAATCTAAAACGCCGTCTTTTGAGTAAACAAAAAGTGAAGCAAAAGCAACGCAGGCATTTATAACAAAGGTAACTATAAAAAAGTTAAAATCAGGCTTTTTCTTGCTTATGTATTTTGAAATTGTTTCCGTTCCGCCGGAAGATGTTTCGTTTTTAAAACAGATTCCGCAAACAAAGGAGGAAATAACACCGCTTATGATTACAGGGAAAATGGTGTCATGCCCCTTAGCATCATATTTGAATTCATCAAGGCCAAGTTTTTGCAACAGAAGATAAAAGAATGAATAGCAAAGGGAAAAAACAAGACTTCTGATACCGTAAGCCTTGCTTACAAAAAAGAATGCAAAAATACAAAGGGGAATATTGATAATTAACGAAGAATAGCTTATGCTGAATCCTGTTTTATACTGTATCATGGTTGAAATACCGTTTATACCTGCAGGGGCAAAATCGTTTTCAACAATGAAAAAATGATAGTTTATTGCAAGTAAAAATGCAAGTGCGATTATAGTAAGATAAATGCAAACGGTTTTAAATATGGGCTTCATTCTTATTTAACTTCCTTTAATTTTTTATTTACAGTAACAGTATAATGTGCTATTATTAATTTGTAAAACAAATAATAATGATTAATACTATCAAAAAATTTGATTAAAGGTGAAAAGATGGATATTCGCAATATTAAAACTTTTGTGCGTGTTGCCGAACTTAAAAATTTTACTAAAGCCGCCCAGGAAATGAACTACGTTCAATCAACGGTAACCATGCAGATACAGTTGCTGGAAAAGGAACTTGGCTTTTCACTTTTTGATAGGGTAGGTAAAAAAATATCCTTAACCGATATGGGCAGGGAATTTCTTAATTATGCTTATGAAATGTTGCACATCGTTGAAAAAGCAGAAAGCATCAGCAATAACGCAACGGAAATAAAAGGCAGTTTAAGAATCGGCATTTCCGAATCCCTGTTGTTCAGCGTTTTTAATGATATTTTGCCTAAATTAAAAAAGGAATACAAAAACTTAAATATAAGTATTAAAACAGGGCATACTTTTGAACTTGTTGATCAGTTAAAACAAAATCAGTTAGATATAATTTATATTTCAAAAAGCCTTAATACTGATCCTGATATTAAATGTTATTATCAAAAAGAAGAACAACTTGTTTTTGTTTGCGCAAATAATCACGCAGTTGCAAAAAGCAAAAAAGTAAGCATAAAGGAATTGCTTTCATATGAATTTGTTGTTACGGAAAAGGAAGGCATCTGTTTTTCTTTACTAAGGGAAATTGCCGCAAAAAACAATCTTAACCTTTTATCAACCGTTGAAATTGATAGCGTTGCCGCACTAATAGAACTTGTAAAAAAAGGTATAGGCGTAGCCTTTTTGCCGGGGTACGCAGTAAAAAAACAAATGAATGATAAGGAACTTGCTATCATTGATGTTGATTACCCTAAGCAAACGTATTTCAGCCAGATTTTAAGCCACAAAAACCGTTGGCTTTCGCCATTTGCAAAAGGATTTATTCGCTTAATTGAAGAAGAACGCCCACAATAAATAAAGCCTCTTATTTTAGCCAAGTGTTCTTAAAGACACTTGGCTAGTTTTATTCGCCATACGGCGAGTTATATTGCTTCGCAGTTATATTTGTCTTGCGACAAGTGGTATTGCCTTTGGCTGTTTAGGGGCGAAAAAAATATCACTAAAACCGAAAGGTTTTAATATCACTTGACCGAAAGGTCAAATATCACTGTGAGACTTGTCTCACAATATCACTTTTTTTGAGGTGGCTAAAGGGTCTTAGGTTGTCCTAATAAGTGGAAGTTGCCGTGCAGGTTCCCTGCTTGTTGCGAAATAAGACAAAAGAAAAACTGTGCAGATTATTTCTGCACAGTTTTTTATTGTCCTTAGTAATCTCATTCATTAATAAGGGGCATTTTTATTTATTCTTTTTTTCGCCTGAAAAGGTTAAGGATAATTGCAAAAAATCCTGCAAAGATAATGATGACTATAGCACCTTTAATGCTTAACGAAAATATATTTTTTGCATCCTTAAATGCAGGCTGATTTATAAATTCTTCGCGAATTTCTTCATCTTTTTCAGGTTCCAAGGTAGGTTTTAACGTTGCTGTTGGCTGCGTTATTATAAGATCGCTAACAGGGGTTCTAAAAGGAATAAGCGTTTGCGTTATGGGTGCGTCAGGGGTGCGCCTCGGGGGAATGTTCGGGGTTGGTGTTGCCGTTGGCGTTACTGCTGGTGTTGCCGTTGGTGTTATACCGGGCGTATTGTTACTAACGGAAACAACGTCCAAGGATAAATCTTTTAAGTATAAGGTTTTAGGCTTTTTGCTAATATCAAGCCCATCAACACACAAGTCCCAGGTAGGTGTCATTTCACAAAAAACGTTATTTTTCGTTAACGGAACAGTGCACGTAAAGGAACCCCAATTGGTTGAAACGCTAAAATCCTTTAAAACAATGGCATACACATTAGTGTCCAAAACCATAAAAAACGGATCGTCATTATTAAGAGATTCAAGGTAATCTGCCTTCCAAGCATCAGAGTTTGCCAGATTTGTTTTGGCGCGAATAATTATCCTTAAAGAGTCAGATTCTTTTTTATTCTCTTCAAAATCAAGCTTTATTTTGCCTTGTATTCTTACGGAAATATACTTGCTCATGGCGTGGTCATAAAAAGCCTGTTTTAAAGCGGGGGCAATATCAAGCGCAGGCGTGGAATAAGATTTTGTTAGATTCGTTGCTTCAACGTAAAGACCGTCCACCTTTTGTATAGTTGAAGAATGCCCTTTTTTCCAAGCAAGCCCAAATAAATAGTTTGGTGCGCTTGGCACAGCGTTTATGGTAGCAAAAGAAAAAATAAGCAAAAGGGATAAAACTGTAATAAGTAATTTTTTCAAAAAAACAAACCCCCTTTGCAAATATATAAATATTATACTTGCAAACGGGGTTAAAGTCAATATTTCAGTTGTTTTAAGATAAGTTTCTGTGCAAAATCCGTTAAAGTTTTCATTTGCTTAACAGAATCCATTACGTATGGCGTAAGCTCTTCTTTTTTTCGGTTGCGGGCAAGGTTTTCGGTTTTTATACCGTTTAAGCACATATGGTATTTTGCGCTTAAAGGGTAAGGTAAGCCTGTTTCCGTAAAGCCTAATGAACCTAATAAGCCCTGCACCTTTTCGGCATCCGGATGATCAGAATTATTTACAAGCCAGGAATAAAGGGCAGGGTGGAAGTTATCCATAATTCCGCAGTATCCTTTAGCGCCAAGGCGGATAGATTCTAAAAGCGTCTGGCAATTAGCGTTTAACAGTTTTAAATTACTGTCCTTTAAAACTTCAAGGCGCTTTTTGATAATATCTATATCGCAACAGGTATCTTTCATAAAATAAAATCTGCCTGTTTCAACGCACCAGGAAAGAATTTTTTCAGTTACCAGGCGTTTATAGGGCATAGGGCATTCATATAAGCCAAGCTTAATATCAGGGGGCAAAAGGGAAATAAGTTTTTCGGCGTTTTTAATAAAAACGTCATCCCCTTGGTTATTGATATCAAGGCGGTTAGTAATAAAAATTAAAGCATCGGTACCGCTTGCAGCAATTTTATTAAGTTCATCAGCCTGCGCTTCAATACTGTCGGCAACGTGCCCTGAAGAAACTACAATAAAATTTTTATCTAAAGATTTTGCATAATCGTAAACGGTTTTATTTAAAAGCACACGTTCTTCAACTGAAAGGTATGCAATCTCGCTTGATTGGCAAACAGCAAAAACACCATCGCAACCGTTTTCATAGTAAAAACGAACGTACTTCTTAGCGGTTTCAAGATCTAAAGAACCATCAGGATTATAAGGGGTTATCATTGTGGGAAAATTATGCATTTTTTAACACCTCCGATAATAATATTTTACAAAATCACGCCTTTTAAAGCAATATCATTATAGGACTGTGTTTTGTTTAAACAGGACATTATTTGCCTAAATCTTTCTTATACTGGGATGGAGTTAAGCCTTCAATGCGCTTAAATGCTTTGGAAAATTGCTGTTGTGAAGAAAATCCTGTGGCCTCGGAAATAGAAGCAATGCTTTTAGCAGGATCGGTCATCAGTTTTTTTGCACGGCGGATTTTTCTTGATAAAATAAGTTCGGCAACACTTAAAGAAAGGGCGTTTTCTGTTAAGCGGTTAAGATGCCTTAAACTGATATGTACGCAATCGGCAACGTCAAGGGAAGAAACAGGGGAAGATATATTATCATCAATGTATTTTATGGCAAGTTTTATGCGCATATCGTTGGTGATGGTTTCACCCTGAACACCTGATTGCCCTGTAATTGCCTGGAAAAGTTCAATACACAAAATTGAAAGTTGGTGTGTAACTGATTGAGTAAAGCCAAAGTGGGCGTTGAGGGCAGTTTTAAGCATATTATCAATGGCAAGATAAGTGTATTCCGCGGCGTTAGTCCTGAAATAACCCTTGATTTTTGATAAAAGTTCTTCTTTTAAAGAAGAAGGAGATTGAATATCAAAAGAAAAAACAAATTCTGAAAAATCAGGAGTGGTTGATTCAAGTTTATGAACGGTATCAGGGGCAAAAAGCAACATGTCGCCCCTTTTAACCGTAACAGATTTATTTATTGAATATTCTGCACTGCCTTCAATGGGTATGTGCAATTCAAAAAACGAGTGTTTATGGGCAGAATAATTCCAGGATTCCTGATAAGCAACCCTGCACCAATAAATATCTAAAGAAAACAACTCGTTTTGAATATGGGGACAGATTCTATTTAAAATTTTTGATGCATTTAAAAGTTTAGATTTATCAAAACTGTAATTCACAAAAAATCTCCTTAAAAAAGGCGGCAAAACTGCCGCCTTAATCTATGTCTTCAACAACCGTTTCAGGTGGAGTGTCAAGTTTTTCGGGGTTTTTCATTAACTTTTCAAGACACTTGAATGCTGTTGCAAGGTAGTGACCGTCAGTTGTTCTTTCGTCAGTAACAACGGTGTAATCAACCATAGTTTTCTGGGTTACCGTACCATCAAGGTTCAACACGTTTTCCCTTCTTTTTGCACCAAAGGTAATAAAAACGGGGGTGTTACCAAAGCAATAAAGGTGGTGATAAATAGGTGGAATACCAAGAGAACCAAGGTTTGAAATAAATACGCTTGCGTGGAACGGTGATGCTTCATCAATAACCTTAGGCATAATTCCAAAGAAATCAAGGAACTGC
>JAZSPY010000002.1:0-12446 GCA_045537705.1 Clostridia bacterium | reverse complement strand
CTGCTCCGCAGTTACCGTTTGAGCAGGAGTGAGACTTACCGAGAAAAAAGAGAAGTTGCCGAAACTGATGAACGGTTTCACTTTATTCGCAACAAAGCCTGGGCTTGGGCGGGTTACCTGTTTATTATCATCTGCGCCCTGAGCACTATCGTGTTTAAACTTTTGAACCAAGATTTGCTGTGTATGGCTTCGGGTGGCGCCGTATGTTTGATGCTCGTGCTGTTTTGGGTCTGTTTCTTTGTTTTGAAGAAAAAGTATTAACGCCATTGCGAAAGGACGGATATCTAAATCGGTTCAACTTGACAAATAAAAAGAAAAGCAGTTCTTGCGAACTGCTTTTTTTGTTCCGCTATGGGATCGAATTTATATCATACGACCGTAGGGTTATAAGGTGAACGAAATAACAACACAATATTTGGTAGAAAAAACTGCACTTATATGATATAATTAGTTTGGTAAATAAAAATTTGATTGAGGTAAGCTTACATGAATCATCATTTATCTCCCACGAGAGACTATTCATTAGATAATATCCGTTTTGTTCTGATTTTCTCCGTTGTATTTGCCCACTTGCTAGAGGTATGTGCTCCGTTTAGGGGTAGTTGGCTGATTTACAAATTAATATACACATTTCATATGCCCGTTTTTATTTTCTTGTTTGGGTACAACGCCAAATATTCACCGAAGAAGATAATTTATCGCTGGTGTGTTCCATATGCAATCTTTCAATGTGCATACATATTGTTTGCGAATTTCATTCTAAAGAACAACACGAATTTCCAATTTACAACTCCTTATTGGCTTCTTTGGTTTATGCTTGCGTGCATTTATTATCAGCTGCTTCTGCCGTTGTTTGATACAGACGATAATCGCAAGCAATTAGTCACGATATTATGCGCGTTTGTTATTTCCTTGCTCATTGGATACGAAAAATCTGTTGGATACTATATGTCTTTATCACGTTTTTTTGTGTTTCTACCTTGGTTTTTATTGGGATATTACTGCAAAAAGAACAATCTTCTTGAACGGCTCTCTCTCCACCCTAAAATACGATTCTTTGTTTTGTTTACCTCAGTAGCCATCATTGCTATTCTTTCCTCATTTGTAGGAGCAATTCCAAATGGTTTGTTGTATGGGTCTTATTCCTACGCAAGTTGCGAAGGAACATTGTGGATGCGTGGGATGGTATCAATAATATCTTTTGCTGTAATTCTGTTTCTGTGTGTTGGTATGAGACCATATTTGAGCAGGAAACTAATCTTAATAACCAATATTGGACAAAATACATGGCCAATATTCCTACTGCACGGGTTTATAATTAAAGCAGTTCCTATTTATTTCCCATATCTTGTTAGTTCGCCTTGGCGTGTGATATTACTTTCTTGTGCGATTACTATATTTGCAGGAAACAAATTATGCAACAAAATAGTTTATTACACATGTTTTTCATGGCTTGAGCAATACTCAACAAATTCTACTTATAAGAAAAAAGTTAGATAAATTCTATATTTATCGGTTTGTTTCAACCTTGATATCTTTTTTGGCTATGGTGATATGTTTTTATCTGCGCTACTTTTAGGATTCCCATCCCCCCCGCCAACAATAACACTAGAAAATTCCACAATTATATGATATAATCATTTTAGGAAGCAAAAAACAACTTTCAGAGGTGTTTTATGGATAAAAATAGGTGTGAGGCGTTTATCAGAATTTTAAAACGTGAATTGGTGATGGCTATGGGTTGCACCGAGCCCATTGCGGTAGCATACGCGGCAGCGGTTGCCACAAAGGAATTAGGCGCATTGCCTGAAGAAGTTGATATTTGCGTAAGTGCTAACATAATTAAAAACGTTAAAAGCGTAGTTGTTCCAAACACAAATGGACTTCACGGTATTGAAGCAGCTGCGGCGGTTGGTATTATTGCAGGTGATCCAGATAAAGAATTGCTTGTTATAAGTGAGGTTACAAAAGAACAACAAGATAGAGTTTACCAGTATCTTAAGCAAGCAAAATTTACTTTAAGTGAATCTAAATCCGGGGCGATTTTTGATATTTCTATAACCCTTAAAGCCGCAGGACATCAGGCAGTTTGCAGGATTGCCGAAGATCACACCAATATTGTTTTTATTCAGCATGATGGCGAAACCGTGTATAGCAGGAATCTTAAAAATACACCTATGGCGCCTTCTACTGATAAGGAAATGCTGACTGTTGAAAATATCGTTTCCTTTGCCGATGAAATGCCTATAGAAGAAGTTAAAGAAATTTTTGACACACAGATCCGTTGCAATATGGATATTGCGCAAGAAGGCTTAAAAAACAATTATGGTGCAAGAATAGGTAAGGTAATTCTTTCAACGCGCGGAAATGACGTTGTTACTCGTGCAAAGGCATATGCTGCAGCGGCATCTGATGCCCGAATGAGTGGCTGTGAAAAGCCCGTTGTAATAAATTCAGGTTCGGGTAATCAGGGAATTACTGCATCTGTTCCTGTTATTATTTATGCGCAGGAACTTGGGGTAGATGATGAAACTCTTTACAGGGCTTTGGCGGTATCTAACCTGGTAACAATTCATTTAAAAAGCGGAATTGGCCCTTTAAGCGCATACTGTGGCGTTATAAGTGCAGGTTGCGGTGCTGCCGCAGGTATCACTTATCTTTATGGTGGAAAATTCCGTGAAATCGCCCATACAGTAGTAAATGCACTGGCAATAAACTCCGGTGTTATCTGCGATGGAGCAAAGGCAAGCTGCGCCGCGAAAATTGCTTCTAGTGTAGAAGCAGGTATTTTAGGTATGCAAATGTTTCGCCAGGGCAGTCAGTTTGTTGGCGGTGATGGAATTGTAAGCAAAGGCGTTGAAAATACTATCAAAAACGTAAGCCGTCTTGTAGGTAAGGGTATGAGAAAAACCGATGCAGAAATCATTAAAATTATGTTATCGTAATCTGCGCAAATATATAATTGACCTCACAAATAAAATTTGATGAGATATATGCCGTATGAACATAAGAGGGTTAATTTGTATTTTTCCACTTATGATATAAAGCAAACAGCGCAATTTTATACATTAAAGTCAGGTTTTTATGCTGTTGAATTTTTAGTATGATGTCTATTTACTTTTTGGTACATAAAGTTAATATAAACCTTTTATAAAAACAAAAAAGCAGTTTCTTTATTAGAAACTGCTTTTATTTTTACCATAAATTCTTTTTAAAACCGCCTATCTGTTGCGAGGTATAAAGGCTGATTTTACCTGACAGGCAATAACCAATAATTACTGTAACAATAATATACAAGATACCTTTGCCAAAAAAGAGCTCACAAGCCAAAAGTATTGATGCCAAGGGGCAATTGGTTGCGCTGCAAAATAACGTTATCATACAAATAGCGGCAGAAAAAGCCGTTGGCAAGCCTAAGAAAGTACCCATAAAAGCGCCGAATGTTGCTCCTATAAAAAGCGTAGGAACAATTTCGCCACCCTTAAATCCAGTACCAACTGCAATCAAGGTAAATAACATTTTTAACAAAAATGCCAAAGGAACAAACTGATTATTATCAAATATTTTTTCTATAACGTTTATGCCTGCACCGTTATAATCGTTTGTTCCAACTGCTATCGTTAACAAGATAGTGGCTACTGCGCCTGCAATAATTCTTAAATATGCGTTTTTAAACAACTTTTTTAATAGTTTTTCTGAATACTGAAGCGATAAACAAAAAATAATGCCTAATCCTGCCGTTAAAATACTTAAGAATAAAAATTTCCAAATAACAGAAAAACTTACGTTTGGTATAACGGATAAATTAAAGTGTTGTGCATGTGCACCAAGCAAGTGTGCGGTAAAAAAGGAAACCAAGGAAGTAACAAGCACAGGCAAAATATTTTTTAAAATTATCTTGCTCACAAAAACTACTTCTAAAGCAAAAAGGGTTGCTGCAAGCGGTGTGCCGAACACCGATGAAAAAAGCCTGCCATACCGCAATAAATCAGCATTTTTTCTTCTTTTCTTTGAAGTTTTAAGCCTTTTGCAATAAATAATGCAGAACTACCGCCTAACTGCAGTGCCGCGCCTTCCCTGCCAACAGAAGCACCGCAAAGATGCGATAAAACGGAAGCAAAACACACACCCGGCGCAAGTTTATATGATAAAGTATTTTTACTGTTTGTTGCTTGTATAACTTGGTTAGTGCCCATGCCGGAAATCTTTAACAGTTTATATAGCGCAACAGAAAGAACGCCTGCTAAAGGCAAAAGATACAAAAGCCATTGGTTTTTGTTGCGGATATTTGTAGCAAGCATAATGCTTTTTGAAAACAGAGCACCTATAATACCACAAACAACACCCAGCAAAACACATATTATAAAAATTTTTAAAATCGGATAAATTTTTTGTTTATTCATCAAAATACCTTCTTTTGTTTAACGAATAGTATTGTATCACATGCTGGGTTTTTAAGCAAACAAAAACCTTGCTGAGTTTCAGCAAGGTTTAATATCTTTTATAAATTTTTATTTAAGTTTTACGTAAGAACTTCTAACTTTCGTCAACTTCAGCTGCCATATCATTTTAACCTCTCTATCAGCATATCAACTGTTCGTTTTGAGGCACAGCCATCGTCATAAGCTCCGGCGTGGACAAGATGCTTACCCACCTTTTGAATATAGTCCTCTAAAGAGAAAGAAAGAATGCATTTTTCAAGCTCATCGTTATTCTCTGCAACAGGATACGGCCACATATCAAGCGGATAGGAAATTCCCCTATCTTCTTTGCGGTAATATCCCATATCAGAAGCATAAACAAATGATGGTCTTTTTGTAATCAAAAAATCCCAAAGGCAAGATGAATAATCGGAAATCAGAACATCGGATGCAGCCAGCAGTTCGTTTATATCCTCATAATCCGAAACATCTACAACGTTCTCAGGAAATAATAAATTTTCCCTGCCGATAAAATAATGCCTGCGATAAAGAACGATCCAATCGCCACCAAACCTTGTATAAAGGCTCTTTTGGAGCTGTGCAAAATCCAATCCGTAGAAATTTTCTTCGCATCCCCTGCGAAAAGTAGGTGCGTATAAAACAAGCCTTGCACCTTTATCTATTCCATACCGATCAATGACCTTCTTGCGAAACATAGATAAATCTCCAAATAAAATGTCATTTCTCGGACTGCCTGTAGGAACAAAGCAAGAAGGATCAAACCTAAATGATCTTGCTGTATCCTCGGTAAAATAGCGGCTACCTGACAAATATATATCCGGCTGAACATTGCGCAATTCAAGATGTTTTTTATGAAAATGATTTCTGTAGGCAACATTATCGGTGCCAATCTTTTTATAATTCATGCCGGCATGCCATGTGTTCATTGTTATCTGACCTGATCTGAGTATTACTGCCTCATGGAACGCATCATTAACCACTACCACCTTAGATGTAAGCTGATAATAAACATGCTTTAATGACCTTGCACGAACAAGTTTAAGACCTTCTTCTTTAACCGAGCTACTATGCTCAGGGTACTCAGTTACCCATATCAATTCAAACGCATCATTGTACCGGGCAAGAAGCTCCTTTACAATATATTTGGGGTTACAAACAAAGCCCTTGCGCTGATTCACATAAAACAATATGCGATTTTTCTTTATTGGCAAAAAGAAGAGAATTCTCTCAAATCCGCGCAACAAATATACCTTAAAAAGATATTTTGCATCCTTAAAAAGCGCTTTTCTATCTATATTAGGATGTTTTTCGGTATTTATCTTCATCGTCTTATTTTGCAAAACGCTGTTATTTTTTTTCGTTGTCGCTTGCTGCTTTTAAAGCTGCTCTGAGCTGAGTGCTACTGGTTCCCTGAGTGTATGGGAAATATACTATTTCTACGCCTTTATCGGCAAAGAACTCCTCGTAACGTTTAAAGCGTTCAGTACCCTTATAATCACTACCAACAAACAACTTATCGTATTTATATTCAAACCATGCGTCCAGGTCCTCTGTAAATGACTTTACCGCCTTATCAACATAACAAATGCTACCAACGATATCCCTTCGTTCTTCAAAGGAAATGAAAGTTTCCTTTCCCTTCCATGCACCGCTTTCATGAACACCAACAATAAGATAATCACACTGAGCCTTTGCCCTTTGAAGCAGGCGAAGGTGTCCCACATGGAAAAGATCAAAAGTGCCGCTGAGATAACCTACAACAACCTGAGGCTTATCGCTTATTCTGCCACTCTTTTCCTTATATTCATAGCTCTGAATCCCAAAATCCATTGCTGAGTTGTTATAGCGTTCAATAACACCCTTATACGTTTTATCGTAATCCGGAATATAAAGTATTTCTTTATTTTTAGCTTTTTCTAATATCTGGGCCGCAACAAGTTCTACTTGAGAAACGTCTGTTTTGCCGCCGTTAAATGCCGTGCCTTTAAGTGAGCCCGGTGACACATCCAGAATGCGATTTTTATATCCTCCTGCTGCAAGCTCAACGTTGATGTTTTCAATAAACGCAGCTAATCCAGCCTTAGATGCACCGTACACGGAGAAATAAGGTGAAGCAATATGACCTGCGATACTAACCATTACTGCACAATTAAAGTTATCATAAGACTTGATCTTGTTGTAGTATTTTTTGATAATCTGAATAACCGCAAGCTCATTACATTTAACAAGATTCTTGATTTCGGTTTCCGTAAGATTTTCAAACAGTGCCACTCTACCGAATCCCGCCGTTATAACAAGTGTATCAATATCCTGAATTTCATCAAACACATCATATTTTTCACTTGTAAGATCAATTGCGCTAAAGGACGTTCTGTTTTCAAACAGCTCTTTTATATCATTAGGAATATAATCTGAGTTTAAATCGCCTTTTCCTACTATATATACATGTTCGTATTCCTGCTTCAGAAGTTCAACAACCACTGCAAGACCAATACCGCTGTTTCCACCTACAACTAACGCTTTCTTCATAATTTTCTCCTTTTTACAAGCACGAAAGCCGCTAACGTATTGCTTTCGCATTCCTTTTCCATACTGTAAATTTAAAAACACATGCCACTTTTGATGCTATGGAACGTATTCTATGCTTGGGTTAAACCAAAGCCCCTTAAAATAATTCTTAATAATTATTGCACAGCGCCTAATTTTTTTGTTTGGAGCTTTACATAAAACCCTTAATATATTAACAAGGCACTTTGCCGTATAATACATAAATCCTTTTATGCCTTCTTTACGATAGAGATAGTTTTCATTTCTGAACGCATAATTATACCTGCTTATACGTTCTGAATTTTCTATTGCAATGCTGCTGCCGCAGTTCTCTTTCATTGCATGTATAACCTGGCTTTTTCCAACAACAAAGCACGGCATACCCATTCGTACACTCAATCTGCGAGTATATTCAATATCGTCTCCCCAGATAAAGAACTCTTTGATTGGAAGCCCCGCTTTTTTTATTGTGTCTGCAGAAAAGAAGCATGACACAAACGTTGCCTGTTCACACAATACAATACCATATTGCATCAGTTCTATAAACTCAAAAAACTTTCTTTTAAGTTTATGCCTGTTCATTTTACACTCTTTACCGTCTGTCCACAGTGCTACAGAGGAAAGGAAACCATATTCCCCTTCAAGAATCTCATCCGCATTCAACAGTTCAGTAAGAGTATTTGGTTTAGCAAATGTGTCGTCATCCATAATCCACACCCGGTCGTATCCATTTTCCACAGCCCATCGCATACCAAAGTTAAACCCACCGGCTCCGCCGATGTTTTCCCCGGTATCTTTGTGTCTGATTCTGGTTTCTACCAACGAAATCTCATCCAGATACGCCTGTGTTCCATCTGTGGAATGATTATTAACAACAAAAATATCGCACATTGATTCCTGCTTTATTAAGCTTTCAATGCATTTTTTTAGCATATCAAGCCTGTTGTATGTGACCACTACTGCAACTACACGCATTCTGCCCCTACCTTCCAAGTATTCTGATATATAATATCTTTGTGCCATTATGCACAACAAAGGCGATCTAAACTAAACATCTGGCATAGACCGCCTTTTTAATGTTAATTAACAATATACACTGTCAATTTTTTTCAATTCATTATAGGTATCAACCTCAACAATATCATCCATTGCACATTCTCTTACTGATACCTTGTATTCCGAAGGATAGTACTCAAATGGCACCATATCCCACAGGCGTTCCTTACCACCGGGAAGTTCATAAACTGACTTAATATGTTCGGCCAATCTTGCTCCATCTTCATTATCCCAATAGGAAATACCGTAAACGTGGAAACAGTTTGTTCCACCGATCTTTAAACTGGAAATATATCCATTCTCACAGGTAAAGCACCAGTCGTCAGTTCTCTCAACAGGTACGCCAATGAAATTTGTGCTATACTGATACTTCTTAATAACGTTCTTATTCTTAATCAAAAGGTCCGCCTCACAAATATAGGCACTTTTAAGTAAGAATCTAACGCAAGCCAAAGAAGATATATTGTTTGATTCATTATAAATGGGGTTCTCTACAAATTTAATATAGGGATACTTGTACAACAACTGATCAAACTGTTCAGAAAGATATCCACGAACAATTATTACATCTGTAATATCAGCCTCTGCCAAAGCATCAAGCAGCGAATCAATAATTCGTTCGCCTTTTACACGCACCAAAGGTTTTGGTGTATTTAAGGTAACCGGAACCAGACGTGCACCAAAGCCTGCAGCCAGAATAATTGCACGCTTTACACGATATGGCTCTAAGGCAACAATGCCTGCGTCAGTTAAGTTTATTCCATCCATAAGGCCTGCCTCATTTAATTCAGAAACAGTTTTTTTAACCTCATCAATTGAAATCTTTGTTTTTTCCACTATCTCCTCATAGGATATAGCTTTACTTTTTCCCTCAACAGATGTAAGAACATCAAACTGTACTTTTGTTATTGTTCCCATTATTAATTACACCTCATCCGCTAAAAATTTTCTGATAACAAGCATCGCAACTTTCGTTATTACGTTAGCACCGAAGATCACCAATGAAACAAATGCCGCGCTTTCCATAAGCAACTGTGCCTCAAACTGATTTATCATAAGTGCTAATGGCTTTGGAGCCGGCGGTGCAAGGAATGATACCGCAGAAATAGTCATCATTGAATTGACAAAGAAATACACCAGCATCTCCATAACTGTAATGCGAACCTTGGGTAAAATAACATCAAAAATAATGCGAATACGGCTTACACCAAGACTTGCACCAACATCCTCAAGATTCGGGTTCAGTTTTTCCATTGTGTTTCGCATCATCAAGTACGGGGACGCAAAGAAGTGAATGGAGTTAACCAAAACCACTATCCAGATGCTGCCATATATCGCCGTACCATTAAAAAACATCAGATAAGATAAACCAAGCACTATGCCGGGAATTGCCATTGAAGTCATAGAAATCAGGTGCAGCACTTTGCTGAATTTGCCATGAACTCGTGACGTCATATATGCGCACAAAAAGGCAAGTGCCGTACCAAATACCGCAGCCAACAAAGAATAAATCAATGAATTAACCAGATAATCTCCGGCACCGCGGTTTAATGTCTTTTCAACATGGTACAGGGTAAACGTAGTGTCTATAGGATATTTTGTTGCAAACACCGTAAACACAAACGATATTACCGGCGCAATAATAAAAATTGAAAGAAGACTACAGAACGCATATGCGACCGCTGCTGCTTTGTTATTTTTTTGTGGTTCAATGGGTTTTGATACGAAACCACTCTGGCTATTTTCCGGGTTTAACAAGTCAACAATAAATGCGATCACTGCCGGCACTAAAAGTACCGCACCCACAACACTTCCGGCATTATAATCAATCATTCCTACTGCCTTGTTGTACATCAACACAGAAAGCGTAGTGGTTTTTCCGCCAATCATCAACGGAACACCATAATCTGTTATTATCATTGTAAAAACAGAAAAGAAAGCGGAAATAATAGTCTTTTTAAGATATGGAAGTGTTATATCCAAAAACTGACGTTTTGCCGGTATTCCAAGTACCTTAGCAGCCTCATATGGCAAAGCATCTTCATATTTTAATATGCTGGAAAACATCAAAAAAGCTACCGGGAAAGAATACAAAACAGAACCGACAACGATTCCCCAAAAGCCATAAATTCCCATGGAAAGTCCAAGGAATTGTGTGATGATACCATTTGATCCAAAAAGAGATACCAACCCGAAGGCATGAGAAATAGACGGTAGCAGCATAGGAAATGCAAATATCATGCTGAACAAAACTTTAAGCCTTATATTTACACGTTCAAGGCACCATGCTGCAACCATAGCCAAAGTCAACGAAATAATCGTAGACGTAAAGCCTGTGGTTAAAGAATTTTTGGTAGCATCCCAAAACTGCTGGGACGTAACAACTTTAACAAATCCATCTCCAGTGATATTGCCCAACATTGAAAAGATGGGTAATGCTACTGAAAAAATAAGAAATACAATTATCGAGCACTGTAGTATCGTCCTCGTTGACAAAAACTTTTTCATTGGTTTCACACTCTCTAATCAACGTTAAGGCAACGCAACGATTCCACTTTTGACCGCAGCGTATCAAGAACAAAAGTCTTGACATAATCATTTGCCGGATTAGCACAAATTGCTTCCGGAGTATCTAACTGGCTGATGACACCTTTTTCCATTACCATAATACGATCAGAAAGAGCAAAAGCCTCTTCCTGATCATGAGTAACGTAGATCATTGTCATGCCAAATTTCTTTTGAATTTGTTTAAGTTCTGCACGCATTGACATTCTTGTAAGTGCATCCAGCGCCGACATCGGCTCATCAAACAGCACGATATCAGGGTTTAATGCAAGTGTTCTTGCAATTGCTACGCGCTGTTGCTGTCCACCGGAAAGCTGACGGGGCATTTTTTTACTATGTTCGGACAATCCAACAATATTAAGCATCTCGGTTGCGATTTTTTTTGCTTCTGCTTTGGATTTTCCGTGTATTTTTAACGCATATTCAACGTTTTTGATGACCGACATATTCTCAAAAAGAGCATAGTTCTGGAATACAATACCCATACCTCTGTTATCAGGGCGTTCGTGAGTAATGTCTTTGCCATCCTTTTCAATAGTACCTGAATCAGGCTCCATTAATCCTATAAGAATACGCAACAGGGTAGTTTTGCCGCAACCTGACGGGCCAAGGATAGAAAGGAACTCGCCATCCCTAACATCAAAACTAACTTGCTGTAATACTTCATTCCCATCATATCCTTTTTTCAGATTGCGGATTTGAAGTTTGTTTTTTACGAAAGTGTCCATTTTCCTACCAGTCTTTCTTTTTCATCAAGCGTATTTTTGCTCATATCGCCATATACGATATTTTTGGGGAATCCCTCTATCTCAGCTTTGTAGTCATTAAATATCTGATCAGGGAAGTATTTCTGATGATTATCCATACACATTTCGTTGGCAAGATAATTAAACACATTCATTACAGCTTCATTGTCTGCACTCTTATTAAGAACGGCATTTCCGTACATGCTGTATGGAGATCCTTCTTCAAAGAAAAGAATCTCAAGCGGTGCGCCCTGATTGATCTCTACTACTGCCTGAGAAGTCATACCCAAACCAATAGCAACCTCGCCCTGAACCAATGCATTGATTGGGCCGGATCCTGAAGAAGTAAACTGAAGAATATTATCGGATAACTGCTCAAAATAGCTGTATGCCTTATCCTCTCCCCACACATTAGTTAAGTTACGAAGGAACATATAACCTGTGCCGGAAGATGCAGGGTTTGGCATAGATACAAGGCCTTTATACTGTGAATTTAAAAGATCTTCGTAGCTGTTAGGTTTATCTAAACCTCTCTTTTTCAGAACATCTAAATTAACAATGATAGCGCCGCCGTTTTTACATTCCGGAGTATATTTTTTGTTTTCAGGAACAATTTCGGGAAGGAATCCTGAATAATCAAAAGAATCAAGGGTAGCAAGATAATCTGCACACATATCAAGATATCCATACTCGTTGGAAAGAACGATATCGCATACACAATTCTCACCCTCAGCCATGATCTTGGCAGCAATAGTGCTACTGTTCATGTATTCCATAACAAACTCATACTCAGGAAATTTAGCCTGAATGCCTTTGAGGTAGTTGTCGTTTTTGTAGTCCTCACCGCTGGTCCAAATAACGATTTTATTATCATTTTTAGTAGAACCTAAAAAATTGCATCCGGTAAGTAACGTGCAAAGCGCAAGTACCACACTAATAAAAATTACGATTGTTTTCTTTTTCATTTTTGTTTGTCTCCTTTTTTTATAATAAAGCATTACATCGGGTAACGCTAGATTAACTAAGTGCTTTCTCATAAACATCTTCCAACGATGTCTTGATACTCCTTGTTATTTTTTAACCACATGAG